>NZ_CP055887.1:0-3875 GCF_013615235.1 Enterobacter sp. RHBSTW-00975 | reverse complement strand
GAATCCAGGAGGTTTGAGCGCGAGATATTACGGATTCATTTCTCGTCAATGATTGGTCTACGTAGCTTCCCATAAGGTTATATCCATTTAGAAAAAATAGGATTTTTCCCTTTTTAAGGCGAGTCAGCAATAGAAACTTTATGTCTCCGTGGTAGGTATACAAAATTTACGGAGAACGTAGCGACCGTCGGACAGTTCGGTTCTTTCCTTTCGTGCCGCAACTGGCTTGATTCTGTGGTGGTGGTGGTGGCGGCTGCTATGCCTCATATACTCCTGGCGTTGCAATCCTTTATCCCATATCTGTCGAATATCACAGATGATCTTCTTGAGATCCTGTCCGTTGCGTCGTAATCTCTTGCTCTGAAAACGAAAAAACCGCCCTGCAAGGCGGTTTTTCGAAGGTTCTCAGAGCTACCAACTCTTTGAACCGCGGTAACTGGCTTGGAGGAGCGCAGTAACCAAATCTGTCCTTTCAGTTTAGCCTTAACAGGCGCATAACTTCAAGACTAACTCCTCTAAATCCGTTACCAATGGCTACCGCCACTGGCGATTTTTCGTGTCTGTTCCGGGTTGGACTCAAGATGATAGTTACCGGGACAACGTGGTAGTCGGGCTGAACGGGGGGTTCTTGCACACAGCCCAGCTTGGAGCGAACTGTCTAAACGGAACGGGACGTGGTGATTTAGGTAAAGCTTCCACCACAACACGGATGCCGCAGGGCGGGAACAGGAGAGCGCAAGAGGGAGCCACCAGGGGGAAACGCCTGGTATCTTTATAGTCCTGTCGGGTTTCGCCACCACTGATTTGAGCGTCAGATTTCGTGATGCTTGTCAGGGGGGCGGAGCCTATGGAAAAACGGCTTCGCCGCGGCCTTCTCGCTTCTCTGCTAAGTATCTTCCTGGCATCCTCCAGGAAATTTCCGCCCCGTCCGTAAGCCATTCCCGCTCGCCGCAGCCGAACGACCGAGCGCAGCGAGTCAGTGAGCGAGGAAGCGGAATATATTCTGTATCACATATTCCACTTACGCTCCGCTGCTGCATTTTTCTCCTGCCACATGAAGCACTTCACTGATATCCGCATCCGTGCCAACATAGTAAGCCAGTATACACTCCGCTAGCGCTACGTGACTGGTTCAGGGCTGCGCCCCGAAACCCGCCAAAAGCCTGACGCGCCTGCGGCTTGTCCAACCCCGCGCCGACCGGGAAAGGCTTTCCCGCCCGTCCCGGCGTTATCAGGAGGCCGGTTTGTCAGAGAAACGGAGCAAGATGCTCACCATGTGGGTGACGGAGGACGAGCACCGGCGGCTGCTCGAGCGCTGTGACGGCAGGCAGCTGGCGGCGTGGATGCGGCAGATCTGCCTGGACGAAAAGCCGGCACGTTCCGGAAAGCTCCCCTCACTCTCGCCGGCGCTGCTGCGCCAGCTTGCCGGCATGGGCAATAACCTGAACCAGATAGCCCGCCGTGTTAACGCCGGCGGCGGCACCGGCCATGACAGGGTACAGATTGTGGCGGCGCTGATGGCCATCGATGCCGGCCTTGAGCGGCTGCGGCACGCCGTTCTTGAGAAAGGAACGGACGATGATCGTTAAATTTCATCCGCGCGGCCGCGGCGGTGGCGCCGGGCCGGTGGACTATCTGCTGGGTAAAGACCGGCAGCGTGAAGGCGCCACCGTCCTGCAGGGGAAGCCGGAAGAAGTCCGGGAGCTGATTGACGCGTCGCCTTACGTTAAGAAATACACCTCCGGCGTTCTGTCGTTTGCGGAGGCCGATCTGCCTCCCGGCCAGCGGGAAAAACTGATGGCCAGCTTCGAGCGGGTTCTGATGCCCGGACTCGATAAAGATCAGTACAGCATTCTGTGGGTGGAGCACGCGGACAAGGGGCGTCTGGAGCTGAACTTTCTGATCCCCAATACCGAGCTGCTGACCGGCAGGCGGCTCCAGCCTTACTACGACCGCGCCGACCGGCCGCGCATCGATGCCTGGCAGACTATCGTGAACGGCAGACTGGGGCTGCACGACCCGAACGCGCCGGAAAACCGCCGGGCGCTGGTCACGCCGTCCGGGCTGCCGAAAACGAAGCAGGAGGCCGCAGAAGCCATTACCCGGGGACTGCTGACCCTTGCTTCGTCCGGGGAGCTGAAAAGCCGTCAGGATGTCACTGACACTCTTGAAGGTGCAGGTTTTGAGGTGGTGCGCACCACGAAAAGCAGTATCAGCATTGCCGACCCGGACGGGGGGCGAAACATCCGACTGAAGGGAGCCATCTATGAGCAGTCTTTTAACGCTGGCGAAGGACTTAGAGCAGCAATCGAAAGCGCAGCAGCAGAGTACCGGCGAGATGCTGAAAGCCGCATTCAGCGAGCACGAGCGGTCTGTCAGAGCGGAACTGAGCGCAAGCGCGAGGAGAATCAGCGACGCCATCCTCGCCCACGAGCAGAGTATGAGCGAGGCGATGGAGAAAAACCGGCGGAGCGTACTGCGGACTGCCGGGCGGACATGGCTCACCATCCTGATGGTGTCAGCGCTGCTGATCGGCACGAGCGGGAGCATTCTGTGGTGGCAGGGGCAGCAGATAACCGACAATTACACGCATCTTCGTCAGCAGGAAGATACCCTGGCGAAAATGACCGCCCGGACGTGGGGAGTGCGCTATCAGGAGAGCAGCGACGGCCGGAGGTTTCTTATCCTGCCGCCGGGGATGCAAACCGAAGCCATCCCCTACGACGGGACGACATGGATCCGCCTGAAACAGGAGTAGCGGAAAATGACAGAGCTGGAAAAGCAGTTGCTGAGCGCATTAGAGCAGCTACAGCAGGACTACTCGCAAAGGCTGGACGAATGGGAGAGCGCCTTCGCGGAATGGCGGAGCATGTGTGGGCTTATGCAACGGGAGAACGCGGTGCTGAACGAGCGCGTGTCGGACTTGAGCACGCAGGTGCTGAGTTTAAGCGAGCAGCTGCGCCGCTTGTCCGGGAACTGAATGCCACCGAGTTCCGGCAGAGGGAGAATGAGTATCAGAAAACACTGGAGCTGGAGCGCCAGCCGCAGAAAACCTACCGCGGGCCGACACTTTAAACCATCCAGGCAGCTGACAACCCGCACGAAGAGGGGCTCTTATTTCTCCCGCTAAATAGGTTCGTGATCAAAAAGGTCACGACTTATTCAGGAGCGGGAAATGAAGCTGTTAAATCTTATTGAATCATTGCTTAACTGCCTGTATCTGGCGGCGGAGCTGTGGGACTGGCTGGAGAAGCATTTGTCGGTTTTTAAGGCATTGGCGCGGATTTTAGTGTGACTTTAACATCCATGCATCTGGCTGCATGACTATGCACCAGTGTAATATTCAGCGGCTGCGTTTCTGGTGTTTTTTCGTTATGTCTGTCGCCACTTTCTCGCGTCTGGCACCGGAAACGCAGCCAACCCCGTTTCAGCGGTGCGGGCAACGGATGTTATGGTAAATTCAGCTGATTGGCAGGTACAAAAAAAGCCCCGTAGGGCTTTTTTTGTAATGCTACGAGGAAGCTACTGCTGCTTAGAACCCATTTCCTCAATATGATTGTTCACAATCGATCTGAATTGCATTGGCGCCTTGATGTTTGGAATTGGCGTGTTGGTTCCGCCAGTGCCTTTAATCACGATAGACCCATAGTTAAAGATTCGTCCCAGTATCCCTTGATGTATGCCAAGGCTTTCAACTTTATCAATACGGAGTTCCACCGTATTGCGTCGGATCAAACCCACTTTTGCGATGACTCTTTGGTTAGTTAATGCAAGCTCCGTTGACCAAACTCTAAGGAGCACAGGGATTATTATAAGTAACCCTAAGCCGTAAAAAGGCAGCAACAAGATCCCGATAATTACTGGGATGATTGTTG
>NZ_CP055886.1:0-4665 GCF_013615235.1 Enterobacter sp. RHBSTW-00975 | reverse complement strand
ATCAAGAGATTCTGGCGAAGTCGCCAGAACAACAGCATCATTACTAACAACAAGAACTGAATTAAACATACCAGACTGCAATCTTAACCTATCCGCCTCATCTTTAAGTGAGTCAATATCATTAGTTGATTTTATTTTTTTTGCTCCATATGCTAATTCACCTTGAGCCATTTCAATATAACCACTCATTACATCTGACATTTTCATAGCGTACGATGAATTAGCATAAAGCAAATCTTTTTCTATATTTTCGCGCTGAAAAACCATAATAACGGCAATCAGAAAAATAGAAGTTAACAAAATCCCACCAACGGACAAGGTTATGACTATCGGACGAAGGTGAGGCTTTTTAATTCTCATAAAAATACACTCCATATAATAAAAAATGCCGCATTTACCATAACATCCCTTATCAGCACCGCCCCGGACGGGTTCGGAACAAATGCGGCGTCAGCCCGGTAAAACCGGCAGCAAACTCTCCGCTAAACCGCGCATTCTGCGCCAGATAAATTTCACCCGGCTGCATGGCTATGCAGTCGGGTGAATGGCTCCGGCTTTCAGCGCAGATGTCCGCCGAAAGCCCCGTTTTATCAGGTTATCACAGTGAAGGGCTGTTATACGTCCGCTGTCGCTGAGATCGCTCCAGCTCCAGCGCTTTCTGATGCTGCACCACGCGCTCCTGCTCCCGGTGCAGCTCGACGGCATTCAGTCGCTCGACAACCGGCGCAGCTGCTCGCTCAAACTCTGCACCTGCCTGCTCAAGCCCGTGACGCGCTCGCTCAGCGCTGCGTTCTCCCGTAGCATAAGACCAGACATCGTCCGCCATTCCGCGAAGGCGCTCTCCCACTCGTCCAGCCTTTTCGAGTAGTCCTGCTGTAGCTGCTCTAATGCGCTCAGCAACTGTTTTTCCAGCTCCGTCATGTGCTATTTCCCCGCCAGTATCATCCAGCTCGAATCCTCTCCGAACCGTCCCGCTTCCGGGTTCACCTTCACGCAGCGGCGTCTCTGCTCGCCGCAGGTCGAGAGCTGCACGCCGCTGTTCCTCTCTGACAGCATGGCCTGCGTGCTCTTCTGCTCCCGGATGGTCGTGTAGTTGTCGAGTATCTGCTGCCCCTGCCACCACAGAATGCCCGCGCTCGAGGCGATCAGCAGCGCGGAGACCAGGACGATGGTCAGCCACGTCTGGCTGACCATGCGCACCATGCCTTTCGTGCGCTGGCTCATGGCTGAGGACAGTTTCCGGTCGTGGTCGAGGATGGCGGCGCTGATTCTCTTCGCGCTTTCGTTCAGTTCCGCTTTTACAGATTTCTCGTGCTCGCTGAATGCGGCTTTCAGCATCTCGCCGGTATTCTGCTGCTGCGCTTTCGATTTCTGCTCTAAGTCCTTCGCCAGCGTTAAAAGACTGTTCATAAATGGCTCCCTTCAGTCGGATGTTTCGCCCCCCGTCCGGGTCGGCAATGCTGATACTGCTTTTTGTGGTGCGGACCACCTCAAAACCTGCGCTTTCCAGCGCCTCAGTGACATCCTGACGGGTTTTCAGCTCCCCGGATGAGGCAAGAGCAAGCAGACCGCGTGTAATCGCTTCTGCAGCCTCCTGCTTCGCTTTAGGCAGTGCAGACGGTGTGACCAGTGCCCGCCGGTTCTCCGGTGCGTTCGGGTCGTGCAGCCCCAGTCTGCCGTTCACGATGGTCTGCCAGGCATCGATGCGTGGACGGTCGGCGCGATCGTAATACGGCTGGAGCCGTCTGCCGGTCAGCAGCTCCGTGTTCGGGATCAGAAAATTCAGCTCAAGCCGCCCCTTGTCACGATGCTCCACCCACAGGATGCTGTACTGGTCTTTATCAAGTCCGGGCATCAGAACCCGCTCAAAGCTTGCCATCAGCTTTTCCCGCTGGCCGGAAGGTAAATCCGCTTCCGCAAACGACAGTACCCCGGAGGTGTATTTCTTAACGTAAGGCGACGCGTCAATCAGCTCCCGGACTTCTTCCGGCTTCCCCTGCAGGACGGTGGCGCCTTCACGCTGCCGGTCTTTACCCAGCAGATAGTCCACCGGCCCGGCGCCACCGCCGCGACCGCGTGGATGAAATTTAACGATCATCGTCCGTTCCTTTCTCAAGAACGGCGTGCCGCAGCCGCTCAAGTCCGGCATCGATGGCCATCAGCGCCGCAACAATCTGCACCCTGTCATGGCCGGTACCGCCGCCGGCGTTAACACGGCGGGCTATCTGGTTCAGGTTATTGCCCATGCCGGCAAGCTGGCGCAGCAGCGCCGGCGAGATTGAGGGGAGCTTTCCGGAACGTGCCGGCTTTTCGTCCAGGCAGGTCTGCCGCATCCACGCCGCCAGCTGCCTGCCGTCACAGCGCTCAAGCAGCCGCCGGTGCTCGTCCTCCGTCACCCACATGGTGAGCATCTTGTTCCGTTTCTCTGACAAACCGGTCTCCTGATAACGCCGGGACGGGCGGGAAAACCTTTCCCGGTCGGCACGGGGTTGGACAAGCCGCAGGCGCGTCAGGCTTTTGGCGGGTTTCGGGGCGCAGCCCTGAACCAGTCACGTAGCGCTAGCGGAGTGTATACTGGCTTAATATGTTGGCACGGATGAGGGTGTCAGTGAAGTGCTTCATGTGGCAGGAGAAAAAAGGCGGCACCGGCGCGTCAGCAGAATATGTGATACAGGATATATTCCGCTTCCTCGCTCACTGACTCGCTGCGCTCGGTCGTTCGGCTGCGGCGAGCGGTGCCGGCTTACAGGTGGGGCGGAAATTTCCTGGAAGATGCCAGGAAGGAACGTAACAGGGAAGCGAGAAGGCCGCGGCGAAGCCGTTTTTCCATAGGCTCCGCCCCCCTGACAAGCATCACGAAATCTGACGCTCAAATCAGTGGTGGCGAAACCCGACAGGACTTAAAGATACCAGGCGTTTCCCCCTGGTGGCTCCCTCGTGCGCTCTCCTGTTCCTGCCTTTCGGTTTACCGGTGTCATTCCGCTGTTATGGCCGCGTTTATCTCATTCCACGCCTGACACTCGGTTCCGGGAAGGCAGTTCGCTCCAAGCTGGACTGTATGCACGAACCCCCCGTTCAGCCCGACTACCACGTTGTCCCGGTAACTATCATCTTGAGTCCAACCCGGAACAGACACGAAAAATCGCCAGTGGCGGTAGCCATTAGTAAGAGGATTCACGGAGCGGAGTAGTAGAGTGTTCTACAGAGTTCTTGAAGTGGTGGCCTGACTGCGGCTACACTGGAAGGACAGTTTTGGTACCTGCGCTCCGTGAAAGCCAGTTACCTTCGGAAGAAAGAGTTGGTAGCTCTGAATTCCGGCAAACGAACCACCGTTGGTAGCGGTGGTTTTTTTGTTTACAGGGTATGAGATTACGACGACATCGAAGGGATAACAAGAGGATCCGCTTCTTGCCCACTCTTCGCCACAAAAAAAACGACACACTAGCGCGTAAAGCATCATCAAAAAACTCAAATAGCGCTATATACAATCACTTTATTACGCCCCTCCCTTTTGGCTTGATAAAGAGCATCGTCAGCATTTTTCAGCAAAAAATCGATCCTACCAAGAGGATCATCTTGTGTTGCCACACCAGCAGATATGGTGACCCGCAAGTTATTAGGGAAGACAGTACTTTCAATAACACTCCTAATACGCTCCGCAACACACTTAGCTGTTACCACAGATGTATTCGGCAGGAAAACAACAAACTCTTCGCCACCAAACCGACAAACAACATCTTCACTACGGCAACAGGAATTAATAATATGAGCCAAAGAAACAAGCACCTCATCTCCGACCCCATGCCCGAAACTGTCATTTATCTCTTTAAAAAAATCAACATCAATTACAATAACTGAATACCCTGAATCCCGCTTATGATTCTGTATTTTACTTAAAAACCCCAATCTATTGTTCACGCCGGTAAGGGGATCTTTAAGCGCCACCTCATTTAGAAAATCAACTCTTTCCATCATTACCTTAATATACGTAAAAAGCGCCTTTTTAAGCCTATCAGCTTCGGCATACCAAGCATTGATAGCTTTAATATAAACTAGCGAAGCTCCGATATCTTTAGCATTGGTAGATATAGCAAGCTTTTCTAAAGGAAGTGAAATACTGGAGGCAATGAAATATGAAATAAGTGAAAACACAATAATTATTATAATTAGCAGAACAAGTACACTTTTAGCATAAGCAATAAGAATAGTAGTCACACTGTCAGCACGACTATAAACCAACACATTCCAAGCAGTATTTTTCATACTAGCATAACCAAGAAGATATCTATGCCCCGAAGAAAAAAATGCCCCCTCACCTCTATCAGACGCAGTTAACTTTGATTTCAAATCATCAGACATAACCATAGGCCGATCAACAGCACTTTTATCGTTATTAAAGATCACATTCCCATCATCACTAACAATGCTAATTTCAGTGTTGTTCTTGAAAAAATGCCTGCTCAAAACATCGCCAAATAAATTATGTTTTTTTAGATATATAGACCCACCGACATACCCTATGTAATTGCCACCCTTATCATAAATAGGATGTGACAACAAAATAATCAAATTCCCAGTAACTGATTTTAACGGTGAAGATATGAATGGTTTCTTTTCCTCAATCGCCAATTTGCTGGCACTTGAATTCAAGCGGGTACCAACTAA
>NZ_CP055884.1:0-137954 GCF_013615235.1 Enterobacter sp. RHBSTW-00975 | reverse complement strand
GGCGGCCTGTTCTTATGGCGGCCGGGTGTTGTGTTATGTGGTGCATGCGTTATAATCCTTCACAGGCCACGCGCCTGCTTTTGGACCCCCTGATATCTGTGTCTTCCGCCAAGATGATGACAGATGTCGGGGGGTTTGTGCATTCAGGCTCCGGGAAATCCCGTTACCTGCTCCTGAACGTTTTACTGGACACGTCCTGTCCCTGTCTGTTTCCGGAAGTCCGCATTTCTTCCGTAAAACCATCTTTTGCCACCCGCCTGCCTCACCACAAAGCAGTCAAACCGTCAGTTTGAGTTAGGACACAAAAGTAATCTGAATCAACAATCTGTCCCACCACAAGACGATCGCTGACGATCCGAATACTACCTTCTCATCAGTAACTTTTCCAGATGTTAGACCAGATAACAATCCATAGTTTTCATGCTAATTGTCCGGATGAGACTGCTAGCAAGCATCGCACGCAGTAAATTCAGGGCGTTGGGTTTGATTTGGTAGGCCAGAGCAAGGAAAATAATTTAGAGGAAGAGCTTTACCTAATAGTTGCAAGTTGACTCTTTCGTATGTTCACTGCACTTAAAAAACCGTATAGCTTTTGCTATACAGAATCCATATGATATGCTTGTAAAGCAATCGCTATACAAGGAGCGCACTCATGAAATCAGATGTTCAGCTCAACCTTAGAGCTAAAGAATCTCAAAGAGCACTTATTGATGCTGCAGCAGAGATTCTCCATAAATCACGCACGGACTTCATCCTGGAAATGGCATGTCAGGCTGCGGAGAATGTGATCCTCGATCGTCGCGTATTTAATTTTAACGATGAGCAGTATGCAGAGTTTATCGATATGCTCGATGCACCGGTTTCGGATGAGGCGGCTATTGATAAACTTCTGGCAAGGAAACCTCAGTGGGACGTGTAACAGCACCAGAACCATTATCCAGCTCCCATCAACTAGCAGAGTTCGTCAGTGGTGAGGCAGTACTTGATGACTGGCTTAAACAGAGTGGATTAAAAAACCAAGCTCTTGGTGCAGCACGAACGTTCGTCGTTTGTAAAAGAGACACTAAACAGGTTGTCGGTTTTTACTCTCTGGCCACCGGCAGCGTTAACCACGTGGAAGCAATGGGAATCCTCAGGCGCAATATGCCAGATCCAATTCCCGTAATCATACTTGCTCGCCTGGCAGTTGATGTTTCATACCGTGGCCAAGGGCTCGGGGCCGATTTACTGCATGATGCAGTTCTGCGCTGTTACCGTGTAGCTGAGAATATTGGAGTCCGTGCGATTATGGTTCATGCACTGACTGAAGAAGCCAAAAACTTTTATCTTCACCATGGCTTTAAGGCATCACAAACTCAGGAACGGACATTGTTTTTAAAGTTACCACAGTGAGGTTTGAGGAAGAAAGGGGCTTGTTCGATATTTAAGATATTGATTTATAATGATTTTACTATTGAATTTAACATAATCTTTGTTATGCGTACCAGTCATATTATAGCAAAATTGAGATATCCGTCTCTCTACAAAATATAGGGTTTACGAGTTGGCAGTTTGTATACTTAGTACTTCATCTTTACTACTAGAAGTGTGGATGGGAAAATTCGCGGCAATTAGTTCGAAAATTTGTGATAGACGTCTGTCAGCTCGCTTGAGAAGCACCCCTTGTCTGGTAAAAACGACGGTAGCTACAGCCCACAAAATCATCTGTAATAACAGATAAAAAATTTCACCATACGCGGCATCGCTGACATTATTTGGTAAGTTGTTTTCAAAAAGTAATTTTAGTAGTTGCCATTCGGCCTGTACCAGAAGAGCTGTGGAAAATAGACCCAGAAAAAAGCATGCAATCATGGTGTTTCTTCGTCGTGATCGCTTGCATAGCGCGGCTGTATATTGCACCACAGGGCGATCATCTTTTACAGATATATTAAATAAGTCAAGTATTCTTCTCCCAGATGATACTAGCTGAATGATTTCCATCGAATTACTGTAATGTAGTACCACCCGCAGAAACGCCCAAGGTATTGGCCGGATGTTATGCAATCGAGCAACGCATGACTCCACAAGATACGCACAGGGCTGTTGTTTATCCATTTCTCGAGCTAGTGTATCCATCAGGGCGGATTTGTTTTTATCACCATTTTGTCTGTAAGTCAGAAAAGGAATAATGTTGGCAAAAAAAACAGTTATCAAGGGAATCGGTAACAGCAGCATTATCTTAATAAATAAATCCCACACAAAAAAAATACCTTACTCATTCGACTTCGTGTTATACATACCAGAATTTATAACAGTTTGCATGATCTAAATAGTCTTTTCAAGTGTGGAACGTTGTATTGAACATCAAACAGTTATTAAAACTGGTACTGACTAAAGCGTTTTCTTTTCAAATACAATATGACGGTGTGGCTTTATAACAGTACAACTGATGCACGAACCATCTCTCTGAGTGGATCAATAGCCCGGCTCTGCATCAGTTGGAACAAACCCAATGAAGGTGGTCAATTTTTACGACTTATTCAATCACCATAATTACTCTCCCCAATTAAACCAGGCCTGCTAGCGGAAGATTATGATGATGAGCTTGAACTGTTACAGAGCCGGTGGTAACCGAATACTTCAAACGTATGAACGTAGGCGGGACGTTAGCTTATTGATAGTTCGTAGGAGTAAATCTCACCAATTCCAATTGTACGGTTGATGGATTTTATAGGGTAGTCGTATATTGCTCCCAATTGTTTTTCAACGCTATTATTTGGATGATTGTTAATTAAGAAAACGCAGATACCGATAGCCGTAGGCTTTGTACCTAAGGATGTCAGCACCAGTCTTGGGTTTTCTGCATATATATCTAATAAGGTCTGATATACGGCGTAAGGGTTTGCACCTGGACAGGTTCTTAGATCTGTCTCCATACTGTCGAAATGTAATAAATGTTTTCTGAGTGATTTGTTCTCCCAGCCTGGGATATAAGCTGGAACTGATATACAAGCCAGTAATTTATTGAAGCTTGCCCCATCATCATTACTTAAAATCTGGCCTAGACGAGAGCTTTCAAATCCTAAGAATGAAACCAGGCTAGTTTTTTGTAAGCCAGATGTGATTGTATTCAGTGAAAATACAGGAAGAGAAGAAAATGGCTGTCGGCCATCACTTAATTGATACTCCTCATCCCCGCCCTCAGTCGAAGGCGACTTACTGTATTCTTTCGGCTCAATGTAGAGAACAGTAAATGATTCTATACCTTCAATCATATTAATGGAGTAAAAAAGATACAATATTTCAGGGAAATCAAGAGAAGTAGAGTCTATGATTACTTTTTTAGGCGACATAGAGATTAATGCATCCTTCAATGCTAACAATTTGTATTTATTACCATTGAGTTTTAATGCATATTCATCTTTTACATATTTAACCTGAAATGCATTGCTTGCGTTTACTTTTTTTATTGCCAGGCCAGTTCTCTCATCTAACTCTTCACCATAGAAAAATATGTCATGATGGCGATTAGTAAAATCTAGGTTGTTATGAGTTCTGATACGTTTGAATTTTATCATAACAGGCCCAACTGGTATGATGTGACTGAACTAGAAACGTCAAAAGATGAGTCATCGATATCCCACCGGGTTCCATATTTTTTTAACAAGAATGAAAAGTCTTCATCACTACCTACAAAAATGGTTTCAACCTCACCTTTGCTAAATTTTATTTTCTTCTTTTTTCTGTGGCTTATGCCAAAATATGGAGCAAGAACTGGATGTAAGACGTAATCATTGAGTTCCAGGTTGTCAGTTGATTTACTCTTCGTTCCTTTCTGTTCAATCAGCACGGACCACACCAATGATTCATTTAGAATTTCCTTAACATTATAAGCAAGAAGATTTATATCAGTTAAATCTAAAGTGAAATGGTTTACTTCTGATTCGCTCTGAGAACGTCGAGATTGGCAATAGTTGAAAATCGCACCAAGTCTTTTAGCCACTCTTTTTAGATGCATTCCATGAGCACCAAAATCTCCTATTTTTTCAATTTCGAGTTCACTCGTTTTCAGGGTGGCCTCTAATTGAGCCTCGATTGTCATGGATGGTATAGTTTTTGGCGGAAGTGTAGACCCGATATTTGTTTTTGTTACCGACTGGTGACATAACTCCAGAAAATGCCTGATGTTACCTCTGGATAAATATACAAACTGTTTGTAGCCAGCATACAGTGGGCAGATTCTGGTTGGTAATTTATTATAAAGATAGAGTATTACACCTACGAGATTGTTAGGTATCCATGATTTATATTTTGTTGTATGTCCTGCTTTATATTGCAAATATTGTTCTAACACCTCGTCTGGGCTAATACTTTTCCTATTCAGCAATGCACCATTTATCAGGCTTGCCTCAGGGAATTTATCATCTATAAAATACTGCACTTTCAATTTTGACTTTGATTTAGACAAGCCGGTCTCAATCATTGAGTGTAATTTTTTAGTTAATGCGTCATCACTGAATATTTCATGTGATATCTCTTTTGTCGATTTTTCAGGAAGAAACTTACTGGCCAGATTTTTAATTAAATCCTGATACTCCTTCGTTTGTCTGCGCGGGATTTGATGCTCTGACGTAAATATGGAACGGAGTTTTTCATGATCATTGCTTTCTATATAATCTGAAAAGCGCAGTGCTAATATCTCACCAGCAAATGTATCAAAGTCATTGAGATACAGTTCTTCTAAGTCTATATATCTGAAATCGTGCTGCTCAACAATGCTTTCGTTGCCTAACGTTTTATGTGAAATATTAGCATTTTTCTTATAGGCAACACTGAACAGTAACGGCATGGAACCATGCTTCATTAAAGTATTGATTATTGCCTGCTGGTCTGATGTTAAGTTCTCGAACTCATCAATGTAAACTTGAAAGTTAGGTTTTATAATGCATCCAGTTATTGCATGTAGTTTGCTAATGATATTCTGTAATGAAAATTTTGTATCAAGAGAAAACGGTGGTGTTTCAGTAACTGGGGCATTTATCCAATTGCAAAGAGTAAACAGTTTTTCATGCAAAAGATCGCTGACATCAACAAGTTTCGCATTTTTATCAATGCCCAAACCTTCAGAAATTGTATCTGGCAATTTCAGATTATTAATTTTTTCTTTCAACGAAAAAACAGGAGATTTTTCGGACAATAAATTATTGGTTAGTTTAACAAACTCAATAATCAGCGATAGACTCATGTACGTTTTGAAAGCTGTTGACCAAAATTTTCCGAGCCAAGCTTCGGTTAATAACTGGCTAAAGGATGTATCCGGTCGCCAATATATACCCAGATTGGAAAGATCCTCAATATCAATCGTATCTTTATTCACACTTAGAGCTGTCTGGTGGCAATGATACTTTAAGAACATCGTTTTTCCATATCCTCTACCCCCAATAACTATACTTGCTTTTGTCGTTTTTTTTAGATTTACATCTTCGTACCCTAAGGGAAGAACATATTTACCATAGAGATCATCAGGTAATTCTTCGGCACGGTTTTTCGAAAAAATCTCATTAAATTTCATATTTTACCTTTTGAATAACCTATTCCATCCTTCATTTTTAAACCAGAGGAATGAAAGATTATTATTTGGAGTTGAGTTTGCCAAGACATAACTAAGCCCCAAATTACCGAACCCTAATGGATTATTTATTGAGTTCTTATTACATATATCAATGTACAATCTTAAGAAATCATTATGCGTATAGAAACAATCTCTATTTATTCTCCTGTTGGATGCTCTAAAGAAACTATGATTTTCATCCAAGTACTCAACAGGTCTTATAATTAGGTTTTTATATTTAGCTTGTATCTTCATTGTTGAATCGCGCAGAGCCGCAAATGGAATGAATATTATTTTCTTTCCAAGCTCATCAAGATTTGTTTCTTTCATGAAAGTGTCAATTTGAGTGCCAGAACCAAGCATATCATCAAAGAAAACTATTGCTTTGATTCTTGGTGGCAATTTTTCTATATTTTCAACTTTTACCCCTAAGTTTTTATCGAAAAAATCTCTTTGTAGGAATGTGTGTATTACATCACCACTTTTAGTGACTTTACTATCGACATTATTTATTACGGACGTTCGAAAGGGAAGATTCCTTGCGTGTTTTGGAGAGTTGATGTCATTCATCCATTTTTCAATATCTTCAACATGGTAAATATCTAACTCCTCTAAGATCTGCGGGAGAATAATTGAGAATATATTATAGCCCATGGATGTAACAGTTTCTCTGTTACGATATATCAACTCGCTTAATACTGAGGCTGCAAGATATTTTTCCTTTTCATCCTTGAAATTATCTAACCAGCGTTGCAATACTGATACTTTTACATTATCCCAGTAACCAATCGTGATTAATTTTTTGGATTGCTCAATAATCGCTTCAGTATCTCTTGCTGTAATATGGTCTATTTTCATGATGTTATTATCGCAGGGGTAGTTTTTTTATGTCATTTAATGTTATGTACTGCGCTCCAATGCCTTTTGAAATACTCTTAATCCAGTCGACTCCAAATTTCGATTTTAATGCCTCGGCAACCATTTCACCACATTGGTACTCAGAAGCTTTGATAACAAAAACACAATCTGTAATGGAAAAAGAACCGTTTCGTATGATCCCAACTTTCCCCAAACATCTTGTTCCTACACGAGGTACAACAACATCCCCTTTCACCGCCTGTACGGCTGAACCATTTTCTGCTCTGTCATTGTTATTTTCAAATAAAGAATAATCATTATAAAAAGAAGATGAATGGATTATCGCATCATGCAGTTGAGTTTTTTTCGTTTTGCTGATATTCCCTCTCATAACTTTTATACCAGAAGTTTCAATGGTTTTTTCGTTATTGTTATTTTTAAAGGAGTTATATTGATGATCGGCCCTTTCAATAAATTCTTCTTTATTAAGCCTTATGGCTTTAATTTTTTTTGAACTTCTTGTTGTTATTGATGGGCTTATTGATTTTTTGTTACTGACAGTTAGAATATGAGTCCTTGCTTCAGTTCCCAAAAATGCCTTATTATCTAACTCTATAACATCTATATATTTAAATAATGAGGTTATTTTCTCTCTAAGTGGTTTATATTTCTCGCTTGAAAATATTGTATCAGGTACAACAATTCCACAACTACTGTCTCGATCAAGCAACTTAAGCGATAACATTAAGAACAAAATCTCAGCTCTGTAATATTTTGTTTTATGATTTAGTGCCCACTCCTTAAATAACCCCCTTGTATAGTCAGTATGTTCAGCTGTATAAAAAGGAGGATTGCCAATGACTATGTCATATGTACTGTTGTGTGCCTTTATTTTATCAAAACTGGCTGAATGGGTTGCATCTAAACATATACTCGTTGTGTTTTGTAATAGGTCTAACTTTCTGCAATTTTCATCATCAATATCAATTCCGTAGAGCTTTACGTTGTCGTATTTGAGCGCTGCTGTCATCAACAACGAGCCTTCACCAGCACTTAAGTCAATGATTGTACTTGCTTCGTCTGATGGTAATGATGAGATAAGCATCTCTGCCACATCCCGGTTTGTATAGTACTGAGATAGACGTTTTTTTCTTGAAATCGTTTTGCCCATGCTCAACTTGAACTTCCGCCTCTTCTGCTCTTGTCTTTGGAATGCTACCGCCCTCAGATCATTATGTCTGATAGCCATATCATCTAACAGATAATTCAAATGTTTTATCTTTGTTAAAGATATAGGCAACGGAGACTGGACTCAATAATTTTTCTACTTATTAAAATGTACCTTTGAAAAAGTAGGATATCTGCGGTACACTTTGGCAGTACATTTTCCCCCGTTTTTTACACAGCGCACCGGACGTTTTTCGTCCCGACGGAGCCTGATATGACACTGTTGCCTGATGATGAACCAGAAAAGCTCCCGTCGCCGGCTGTCATTTATCCCGGTGAGGTCTTTCTGCCAGCGCTGGCCGGTGGAGAAGGCCCGGTCAGTCCCGCCCGGGCCTACCTGCTTTCCCTCAATTCACCCCGCAGCCGGCAGACCATGGCCTCGTTCCTTGGTATCGTCGCCGGCCTGCTCGGCGCCACGTCCCTGGAGTCCTGCAGCTGGGGCAGCCTGCGGCGCCATCACGTAATGGCCGTGACCGAGCTGCTGCGCGACACCGGCCGGGCAACCGCCACTGTCAACACCTACCTTTCCGCGCTGAAGGGCGTGGCGAAGGAAGCCTGGATGCTCAGGCTGATGGACGTGGAAAGCTTCCAGCACATCCGGGCGGTGCGTAACCTGCGGGGCAGCCGTCTTCCCCGCGGGCGGGCCCTGCCACCGGATGAGATCCGTGCCCTGTTTAGTGCCTGCGGGGCTGATAACACCAGTATCGGGGTGCGCGATGCGGCGATGCTGGGTGTCATTCTCGGCTGCGGCCTGCGCCGCTCGGAGGCGGTGGGGCTGGATTTGAGTGACGTTGTCACAGATGAGCGGGCGCTTCGTGTGCTGGGTAAGGGCAACAAGGAGCGTCTGGCCTACATGCCGGCCGGCACCTGGCAGCGGCTGAGGATATGGATTGATGACGTCCGGGGGGAAAAAGACGGACCGCTGTTCACCCGCATCCGCCGCTTTGACACCCTGACCAACGACCGCCTGACCGATCAGGCTGTATATCATATCCTGCAGGTGCGCCAGCGTCAGGCCGGCATTGCGAAATGTGCTCCGCACGACCTAAGGAGAACTTTTGCCACCGCCATGCTTGATAACGGCGAGGATCTCATCACGGTGAAGGATGCGATGGGTCACGCCAGCGTCACCACCACCCAGCAGTACGACCGCCGGGGCGAGGCACGCCTGCGCACGGCCCGCGATCGCCTGGACCTGATCTGACACTGCACAGCATACCTGCGGGAAACCTGTTAAGTTAACATCATATTAACTTAACAAGATTGTCAACCAGACGCCTTCCGGGAGACACTGCCTGTGGCACCACGGCAAGGTTTGCGGTAAAGTGAGGCCGCCGGTTATCCTGCTATCTCTTCTGAACCGGGGTGGTTTGGAGCTGTGGATGGCCGGTGGTTTTCTGACACTGGTCAGATGCCGTTGTGGTAGTGACTTAAACTGTCGCCGCAACCGCCGGCATGATGACGTTCGGGCATTATTATTTTCTTCCGGCTTTTCACACGACCTTGCGCGAAGGTCATGCCTGAAACTAGTGTTCCTCATGCCCATTTTCGGATGCAAGCGCAGAGCACTAAAAACACTCATCAAATCGCACAAAAGTCGCGATGATAGCCATTTTTATTCAGTGGCTATGCAGGGGGCTGCACAGGAAGCAAAGCAGGGTCACGGGCGTTTGGCAGAAGAACTGCTGAATCTGCTGGATAAAGCCAAAGCTATACTGGCTAATGACAACAGGGGAAAGCTGGTTCCGTTTGCCAATGTGGCAAAAAACCGTACCAACTTAAAACCTTGGTGATAAGCCATACTTTGGTGACTTGATATTAGGGAAGGTGCGAATAAGCGGGGAAATTCTTCTCGGCTGACTCAGTCATTTCATTTCTTCATGTTTGAGCCGATTTTTTCTCCCGTAAATGCCTTGAATCAGCCTATTTAGACCGTTTCTTCGCCATTTAAGGTGTTATCCCCAGTTTTTAGTGAGATCTCTCCCACTGACGTATCATTTGGTCCGCCCGAAACAGGTTGGCCAGCGTGAATAACATCGCCAGTTGGTTATCGTTTTTCAGCAACCCCTTGTATCTGGCTTTCACGAAGCCGAACTGTCGCTTGATGATGCGAAATGGGTGCTCCACCTTGGCCCGGATGCTGGCTTTCATGTATTCGATGTTGATGGCCGTTTTGTTCTTGCGTGGATGCTGTTTCAAGGTTCTTACCTTGCCGGGGCGCTCGGCGATCAGCCAGTCCACATCCACCTCGGCCAGCTCCTCGCGCTGTGGCGCCCCTTGGTAGCCGGCATCGGCTGAGACAAATTGCTCCTCTCCATGCAGCAGATTACCCAGCTGATTGAGGTCATGCTCGTTGGCCGCGGTGGTGACTAGGCTGTGGGTCAGGCCACTCTTGGCATCGACACCAATGTGGGCCTTCATGCCAAAGTGCCACTGATTGCCTTTCTTGGTCTGATGCATCTCCGGATCGCGTTGCTGCTCTTTGTTCTTGGTCGAGCTGGGTGCCTCAATGATGGTGGCATCGACCAAGGTGCCTTGAGTCATCATGACGCCTGCTTCGGCCAGCCAGCGATTGATGGTCTTGAACAATTGGCGGGCCAGTTGATGCTGCTCCAGCAGGTTGCGGAAATTCATGATGGTGGTGCGGTCCGGCAAGGCGCTATCCAGGGATAACCGGGCAAACAGACGCATGGAGGCGATTTCGTACAGAGCATCTTCCATCGCGCCATCGCTCAGGTTGTACCAATGCTGCATGCAGTGAATGCGTAGCATGGTTTCCAGCGGATAAGGTCGCCGGCCATTACCAGCCTTGGGGTAAAACGGCTCGATGACTTCCACCATGTTTTGCCATGGCAGAATCTGCTCCATGCGGGACAAGAAAATCTCTTTTCTGGTCTGACGGCGCTTACTGCTGAATTCACTGTCGGCGAAGGTAAGTTGATGACTCATGATGAACCCTGTTCCATGGCTCCAGATGACAAACATGATCTCATATCAGGGACTTGTTCGCACCTTCCCTAGGTCAAGCTTCATCAGGTAAAATAATCGAAAAAAAACAAGCGCTTTTCCGCCATCCACAGCAACACATGCGCAACGACTTTTTCAATCATATCGATGACAACGCTCTCGGTGATTCCCATCTGCTCCATTTCTTCTCGACTGAGATGATTTTCTTTAACTGAAGTCCTGACGTTAAAAATACCCACTATACTTGGGGGGCTGGTTTGTTTGTTCCTTTTTGGCGATTGACCACATCGCACAATCCGGGCTGAGTACCTTCAAAGTTATCTACTTTCCGCGCAGTTATTTATCAAATATTGCTGTCAGAGAATGAACACATTTTCAGCAGAAATACTTCATCAGAAAAATCACCAGCGTTTAAAAAACAGGTTATTCCCTTTCTGCATGACCGGGATTCTAAAATTTCATTTCCCCCCTCATTTCATTGGACCTATAGTCTTTCTGCCTACAGAAGGCTTTGTTGAATAAATCAGATTTCGGGTAAGTCTCCCCCGTAGCGGGTTGTGTTTTCAGGCAATACGCACGCTTTCAGGCATACCTGCTTTCGTCATTTTGTTCAGCGCTCGTACCAGGGCCATAGCCTCCGCAACCTGACCATCGTAGTCACGCAGCGTCAGTGAACCCCCGAACAGCTGTTTTACCCGGTACATCGCCGTTTCCGCTATCGAGCGACGATTGTAATCTGTTGTCCATTTCCACCGCGCATTACTCCCGGTCATTCGCTGATTAGCCACTGCACGGTTACGGTCTGCATATTCACCGGGCCAGTAACCCGCACCTTTTCGGGGAGGGATAAGCGCGCTGATTTTCTTACGCCGCAGTTCATCGTGACATAGCCGGGTATCGTAAGCGCCATCGGCGGCGGCTGACCTGATTTTCCGGTGGGTTTGCCGGATTAACCCGGGGAAGGCCTCTGAGTCCGTAACGTTGTTCAGCGACAGGTCAGCGCAGATGATTTCATGTGTTTTACTGTCAACGGCGAGATGCAGCTTACGCCAGATACGGCGGCGTTCCTGGCCATGCTTTTTGACTTTCCACTCGCCTTCACCGAAGACCTTCAGCCCGGTGGAATCAATTACCAGGTGTGCGATTTCACCCCGGGTGGGCGTTTTGAAACTGACATTAACCGACTTTGCCCGCCTGCTGACACAGCTGTAATCCGGGCAGCGTAGCGGAACGTTCATCAGAGAAAAAATGGAATCAATAAAGCCCTGCGCAGCGCGCAGGGTCAGCCTGAATACGCGTTTAATGACCAGCACAGTCGTGATGGCAAGGTCAGAATAGCGCTGAGGTCTGCCTCGTGAAGAAGGTGTTGCTGACTCATACCAGGCCTGAATAGCTTCATCATCCAGCCAGAAAGTTATGGAGCCACGGTTGATGAGGGCTTTATTGTAGGTGGGCCAGTTGGTGATTTTGAACTTTTGCTTTGCCACGGAACGGTCTGCGTTGTCGGGAAGATGCGTGATCTGATCCTTCAACTCAGCAAAAGTTCGATTTATTCAACAAAGCCCCTACGCTGATGTCCTTGATAAAGCGTTAACGCTTACGGAGCAGGGAAAACTGGATGACATCCTACGGCTACGTATTCAGGATTATCAGGTATCCATGCAGGATAGCTATAATCGCTGGCGCGTCACTTATGAAGACGTAAGTCGACGGGGGATCAGTGAAAATCAGAAAACCTTTACAGAAATGCTGTGGACTATGGGAACAGTTATTCTCTTGGTGATCATCATTATATTACTCAGTTGGGTCGGATTACGGAGAATGCTCATTGCACCTTTAAAAGATAATATGCAGCATTTGAGCACTATTTCGCAGGGAGATCTCACGCATTCGGTGAGGGTCGAAGGAAATAATGAGATGGCAAAACTGGCAGAAAGTATTCTCCATATGCAACAGTCTCTGATCAGAACAGTCAGTGATGTCAGACTCGGTTCTGACTCTATATACACCGGGGCAGGTGAGATAGCCTCAGGTAGTCATGATTTGTCATCCCGGACCGAGCAGCAAGCTGCATCACTGGAAGAAACTGCAGCAAGTATGGAACAACTGACGGCAACGGTTAGGTTGAATGCTGACAATGCCCGCCAGGCTTCACAGCTTGCAGTTGCCGCTTCCGATAAAGCATTAAAAGGGGGAGATGCTGTCAGCTTGGTTGTAAGTACAATGGATGATATCGCCGATAGCTCTAAGGAAATTGGTGCCATCATTAATGTTATCGATGGTATTGCGTTTCAGACTAACATTCTCGCCCTTAACGCGGCCGTTGAAGCAGCAAGAGCTGGGGAGCAGGGGCGCGGATTTGCCGTGGTGGCTGGCGAGGTTCGCAACCTTGCCCAGCGCAGTGCGCTTGCGGCTAAAGATATCAAGATACTCATTGAGGCCTCAGTCAGTCGTATTGAAAATGGCTCAGGCTTGGTTAAACGTGCTGGCGACTCGATGTCTGATATCGTCAATGCAGTGACCCGAGTGACAGATATTATGGCAGAAAGGGGTCGCTTCAGAAAACGGAAAAAATCGTACGCTAAGCTGGTTGCAGCGGTCGTAGCGGCCTGAACTTGCCCGCGCCGATCTTGGCGCTGCTGCGCCACAGGTAATCGCCGGTCAGGTTGACGTGCTCCCAGCCCAGCGGCGACAGGTACTGCAACAGCGTGTCATCGACGGCATGGCCGTTGCTACGCAAGGCATGCGTCGCCCGCTCCAGGTAGACCGTGTTCCACAACACGACTGCCGCCGTCACCAGGTTGAGGCCACTGGCACGGTAGCGTTGCTGCTCGAAACTGCGGTCGCGGATTTCACCCAGGCGGTTGAAGAACACGGCGCGGGCCAGCGCGTTGCGCGCTTCGCCCTTGTTCAGCCCGGCATGCACGCGGCGGCGCAGCTCGACGCTTTGCAGCCAGTCCAGAATGAACAGCGTGCGCTCGATACGGCCCAGCTCGCGCAGTGCCACGGCAAGGCCGTTCTGGCGTGGGTAGCTGCCGAGCTTCCTGAGCATCAGTGAAGCCGTCACCGTGCCCTGCTTGATCGAGGTGGCTAGCCGCAGGATTTCATCCCAATGGGTGCGAATGGCCTTGATGTTGAGCGTGCCGCCGATCATGGGTTTCAACGCCTCGTAGGTGGCGTCGCCCTTCGGGATGTAGAGCTTGGTGTCGCCCAAGTCGCGGATGCGCGGCGCGAAGCGGAAACCCAGCAGGTGCATCAGCGCGAAGACGTGATCGGTGAAGCCCGCCGTGTCGGTGTAGTGCTCCTCAATGCGCAGATCGGATTCGTGGTACAGCAGGCCGTCGAGCACGTAGGTCGAGTCGCGCACGCCGACGTTCACGACCTTGGTGTGGAACGGCGCGTACTGGTCGGAGATGTGGGTGTAGAACGTCCGCCCAGGGCTGCTGCCGTATTTCGGGTTGATGTGGCCTGTGCTCTCGGCCTTGCTGCCGGTACGGAAGTTCTGGCCATCCGACGATGAGGTGGTGCCGTCGCCCCAATGCTCGGCGAAGGGATGCCGGAACTGCGCGTTGACCAGATCGGCCAGCGCCGCCCCGTAGGTCTCGTCGCGGATGTGCCAGGCTTGCAACCAGGCCAGCTTGGCGTAGGTCGTGCCGGGGCACGATTCCGCCATCTTGGTCAGGCCCAGGTTGATCGCGTCGGCCAGGATCGTGGTCAGCAGCAGGTTCTTGTCCTTGGCCAGGTCGCCCGATTTCAGGTGCGCGAAGTGCCGGGTAAAGCCCGTCCATTCGTCCACCTCCAGCAGCAGTTCGGTGATCTTGACGTGCGGCAGGATCATCGCCGTCTGGTCGATCAGCGCTTGCGCGGTGTCGGGCACCGCCGCATCGAGCGGCGTGATCTTCAGGCCGGATTCCGTGATGATGGCGTCTGGCAGCTCATTGGCCTGCGCCATGCAGTTTGCGGTGGCGAGCTGCGTTTCCAGCAGCGTCAGCCGGTCGTGCAGGTACTGGTCGCAGTCGGTGGCCACGGCCAGCGGCAATTCGCTGGTCTGCTTGAGGCTGGCGAACTTCGCGGGCGGCACCAGGTAGTCCTCGAAGTCCTTGAACTGGCGTGAACCCTGCACCCAGATGTCGCCCGAGCGCAGCGAGTTCTTGAGTTCCGACAGTGCGCACAGCTCGTAGTAGCGCCGGTCGATACCGGCGTCGGTCATCACCAGCTTCTGCCAGCGCGGCTTGATGAAGTTGGTCGGTGCATCGGCGGGCACCTTGCGGGCGTTGTCGCTGTTCATGCCGCGCAATACCTCGATGGCATCGAGCACATCCTTGGCGGCGGGCGCTGCCCGCAGCTTGAGCACATCGAGGAATTCCGGCGCGTAGCGGCGCAAGGTGGCGTAGCTCTCGCCAATACGGTGCAGGAAATCGAAGTCATCGGGCTGCGCGAGCTTCTGCGCCTCGGTGACGCTCTCGGCGAAAGCGTCCCAGGACATGACAGCCTCAATGGCGGCGAACGGATCGCCGCCGTTCTGCTTGGCCTCGATCAGCGCCTGCCCGATGCGGCCGAACAGCCGCACCTTGGCATTGATCGCCTTGCCGGACGCCTGGAATTGCTGCTGATGCTTGTTCTTGGCGGCATTGAACAGCTTGCCCAAGATGCGGTCGTGCAGGTCGATGATTTCGTCGGTGACGGTGGCCATGCCCTCGATGGCAAGCGCCATCAGGGTGGCGTAGCGCCGCTGCGGCTCGAACTTCGCCAGATCGGCGGGCGTCATCTGGCCACCTTCGCGGGCGATCTTGAGCAGGCGGTTCTGGTGAACCAGCCGCTCGATGCCTGCTGGCAGGTCGAGCGCCTGCCAGGCTTTGAGACGTTCGATATGTTCGAGCATGTGCCGCGAATTCGGCTTTGCCGGTGACTGGCGCAGCCAGGCCAGCCAGGTCGTCTTGCCGTTATCCCGGCGTTTGAGCAGATCGTCGAGGCGGCGGCGATGCGCGTCCGACAGCGGTTCGGCCAAGGCATCGTAGATGCGCCGGTTGGCGCGGGTAATCGCCTCGGCACAAACGCGCTCGACAACATCCAGCGTCGGCAAGATGATGTGTCGGTGTCGCAGAGCGTCGAGGACGCTGCTGGCCAGCACGATGCCCTTGTCGGTCTGCAAGGCCAAGTCGGTCGTGGCATGGACAGCCTGCCGATAGTGCGCCAGGCCGAACGGCTCCATGCCCAGGTACGTCCGCAGTTCGAGCAGGTGTTCGCGCCGGGTTTCCTCCCGCACGGCATACTGCGGCCAACACGTCGCGTCGAGTCGCAGTTGCCGTCCGATCCATTGCAGCAGAGGAACCGGCACGACGGCATCGGGCAGTAGGCCCTGACCGGGGAAGCGCAGTAAGCACAACTGCGCCGCGACACCCAGGCGGTTGGCGTCGCCGCGCCGCTGGCGGATCAGTGACAGGTCAGGCTCGCTGAACGTGTAGTGCCGGATGAGTTCGTCTTGGGTATCTGGCAACGCCAACAGACTGTCGCGCTCTGCGGCGGAGAGGATCGAACGGCGGGGCATGCGGTTTCCTTCTTCTTGAAAACGTTGGTTTGTGACAAGTCCGCCAAGGCAGCCGGCGCGGCACGGGAAATCAAGGCATTGCGCTTCTCGAAAATAGTTCTTGAAATTCTATTCTTGATTGCATATCATCTCAACGAGTTTCGATAAGAAAGGATGCCCATGCGACCCTCCGTTGTGCTTGACATGAAGCGAAGCGCAGTGCGTGAAGCGGTAGGCCGCTTCCGCACCGCGAACCCGCGCGTCTTCGGTTCGGTGCTGCATGGCACCGACCACGATGGCAGCGACATCGATCTGCTGGTCGATGCGCTGCCTGGTGCGACGCTGTTCGACTTGGGTGGTCTGCAAGTCGAGCTGGAATCGCTACTCGGCCTCCACGTCGATCTGCTGACCCCCGGCGACCTGCCGCCGAAGTTCCGGGCCAAGGTACTCGCGGAGGCGCAGCCGGTATGAGCGAGAACCACCGACTACCCGACTACCTGGACCACATGCAGCAGGCCGCAGCCGATGCCTGCGGCTTCGTGGAGGGCTTGGCCAAGGAGGATTTCCTTGAGGACAAGCGAACCCAACAGGCCGTCATCATGAGCCTCATCATCATCGGCGAGGCCGTCACGAAGGTGATGGATGGCTATGCCGAGTTCGCCCAGGCGCACGGGCAAGTGCCGTGGCGCAATATGCGCGGCATGCGCAACCGCATCGCCCACGGCTACTTCGACATCAACCTCGATGTAGTGTGGGACACCGTGCAGGCAGCACTACCTGAGTTGCTCAAGCAACTGCCCGCCGTGCGTCAGGATGCTGACGACGAAGACTGCAACGACTATGGGATGGATCCATGATGGAATCATGAAAGCCATCAGCGAGCGGCTGGAGCAACGCGAGAAGCAGGGCCTCGTTATCGCTTGTATCGCCGACATCTTCTCCGCGTAGGCCCTTGGCTCTGGCGTGTAAAAGAGTTTCCGTATACGTATGAAATGGAGGTTGTCACTATGTCTATTGCAGCAAGAATATTTGCGATTTCGGAGTTTGCCCGCCCATCTGATGGCGAGCCTATTCGATCGGTGGTGCTTGAAACTGAAGAGTCCACAATCGTTGTTTGGCATGTTCGTCCAGGGCAAGAAATTGCCGCTCACGTTCATCCCCACGGTCAAGACACTTGGACTGTTCTTTCTGGTTCTGCCGGTTACTACCAAGGAAGCGGTGTGGTTACCAAGATCCAGGCCGGAGAAATTGCCGTAGCGAAACCTGGGCAGGTTCACGGAGCCATGAACACCGACTCGAAGGAATCCTTCATCTTCGTTTCCGTCGTGGCTCCAGGCAATGCTGGCTTTGCCTTGGCTGAAAAATGATTGACCGGGCACGAGACAAGCCATGTTGATCGGCTATGCGCGCGTCTCGACGCAGGATCAGAATCTTGAACTGCAACGCGAAGCCTTGACCAAGGCTGGATGCCAGAAGGTCTTTGAGGACAAGGTGAGCGGCACGCGGGCCGACCGTCCGGGCTTGGCCAAGACGCTCGAAATGCTGCGCGAGGGTGACACCCTGGTGGTTTGGAAGCTGGATCGCCTGGGGCGCAGCGTCAAACAATTGGTCGATCTGGTCGGCGAACTGCACAAGCAGGGCGCCCAGTTCAAGAGCCTGACTGACGCCATCGACACCGGAACGCCCTCTGGCCGGTTCTTCTTCCACGTCATGGCCAGCCTCGCCGAAATGGAACGCGAGCTGATAGTCGAGCGTACCCGCGCCGGATTGGATGTCGCTCGTCAGCTTGGCCGCAAGGGCGGTCGCAAGCCCAAGATGACCGACAGCAAGATCGAGTCGGCCAAGAAGCTACTGGCCAGCGGCGTGCCGCCCAAGGACGTGGCCAAGAACCTCGGCGTGTCCGTTCCTACGCTGTACCGGTGGGTGCCGGCCTCAGCGCAGGCTTAGCGTACGATTTTTTCCGTTTTCTGAGACGACCCCAGAAATTGCTGCTGCATCCGATGAACAGAGCCGCGGAATTGAGCAGGTTGGTATTGCGGTTCACGAAATGGACAGTGTGACGCAGCAGAACGCATCCCTTGTTGAAGAGTCCGTTGCAGCGGCGGCGGCACTTGAAGAGCAGGCCGGGTTGCTGCAACAGTCTGTATCAGTATTCAGGCTCCGGGACGACAACCTGGTTGTACCAGCACAGAAAGCGATTTAACCGACTGAACCGCGTTTCCGGTGGCCGTCGGCAGGAAATTGCGACTGGCTACCAAACACTGCCGGAAACGCGGCTGAACGGTTTTAGCCATGAAGCATGGTGTCGTAAACCTCTTTACAGACTGTAGTCTTGTGCCCCAGATCGGCAAAGAGGTTTACGCGGATGCCGTTCGCCTTCCCCACATAATCACTACTGATTAAAAGTAGTCCATCAGGATAATCTGCCTAACTTCCCCCGTTCCGTTCGGAAAACCGAACATAGCATCCGTATTTTTCCGGATAACCGGAATACCTAAAATCACAGCTCACAATTAACCTCCATTTATCAATTACTTATTTTTTATAAAAAGTGGCACGCTCAGTGCAATGACAGAGATGCGATGAACGTTTCATTCATCAACAGACAATGATTCAATTTGGAGAGTTAAATATGACTGTGTTGCAGAAATCCCTTCCGAAAGGGGTCGAATTATTAAAAAATCCAGGTCTGAATAAAGGCACGGCTTTCTCCCAACAAGAACGTCGTACCTTTGGTTTTACATGTTTTTGTTCGCCGTTGGCTATTCTGTGGGACCGCAGTTCATCCGCGCGATTCGTAGCGATGGCATGCCGCAGGTAGTTTTCACGGTGATCGTCTGCCTGTCAGGACTGGGGACCGCGATTCTTATTGGTAAAGGTCTGCATTATGGCGGGCCGATGACGGCAGGGTTGCTGGCTGGAGGATATTCCCCTGTTGTTTAACCTGTTTGTAAACCAGTCATCGATCAGTTTCAATCGCACAGCCCCAGTGATTAAAGAGACAAAACTTCATCAGTTGATGGCCTGGCGTTGGCCCGGGAACGTAAGGGAGTTGCGAAATGAAGCCGAGAGATTTGTTCTGGGCATTAAGAGTACAATCACAATGGGAGATATTTCTTCGGATATCTCCTCGTTCTCACTGATGCAAACCGTTGAATATTTTGAGAGAGGTTTGATTGCCACTGAGCTCGCACGCCATGCAGGTAGCCTTTCTCGTACAGCAGAGTCACTACAGGTAGCCAAAAGTACGTTGTCCGATAAGATAAAGAAATATGGGCTAAAATTTTGAAAAAATGGAATTCATCCAATAATGCAATAAATTAGAATCGTATTGCTGATTTTCGTTGATTCCAGTTGATCATATAGAACCATGAATCATTATGCCCATCATCACCGAGGATTCCCCTTTTGCATTGGTTAGTTCGTCTACGCCTGACCTGGCGCCAGGTCGTCACTGGATTTCCTTCACGTGCGAGGCTGGCAGCGCGTGATGCACTTGCTACTGCACTCGCCTGCCTGCTGTCATGGATACTGGCCGTATGGCTGCTGGGACATGAACATCCTACTTTTGCCATCGTCAGTGCCGTGGTATGTCTTGCTCCGGGCGTACCCAGTCACCTGAAACAAGCAAGAAATCTAGTGATTGGTTGTACGTTCGGTATTGTGATGGGGGAGTTGATGTGGCAGTTACCCGATACTCACCCACTGATTCGGATGTGCGTCGGTATGTTCTTCGCTATTTTGTTTGGTGCCGCCATTGGCCCGGCCCCGGTGGTACCAATCCAGGCTGGAGTATCGGTTGCTTTGGTTCTTGCCATGGGGCCAGAAAGCGCGGGTGGAACCCGTTTGGTGGATGTTTTGCTGGGAGCCTCTGTAGGATTATTATTCAGCCAGGTGCTTTTTACGTCTAATCCATTTAGTGATATTGGGCGTTCAACTTCTGATTTCCTTCGACAACTCGGTAATGGGATGGATCGAATGCTCAGAGCCTGCGAGGTGCAAAGCAGTAAGGGGGCAGAAGCCGCTTTGAGTCAGCTTTCAGATGCTCAGTCAGCTCTGGCAGCTCTTCGTGCCGCTGTAGCTGAAGCACAGGTCAGTAAACGCTGGTCGCTACGGGGTCGGCTACATGCAGAGCGGATTAACATCGTCACGCAACGTTACGACCGCCATGCAATACGGGTATACGCAACTTCCCTTTTATTAGCGGAAAGCATAAGCCGAGCCATGTCGCACACGCATACTCCGCCACCCGCCGCAGTTATGACGTATTGCCAATGGCTATCAGATAACTGCATGGAATTAGCCCGGCAATCAACCGTTTTTGTGCTAAAGGAAAGTGTCCCCCAAGCTTATATGGGCAAGCAGCCACAGAGCACAATCTATAAGTGCGATATATTACCACCAGAATGGCTCATTGTAGAAGATAATGCTAAACAACTGGAGTATGCCTTACAGGTGCTACTGTGTTCACGAGACGCATAATTGTAATGCCGAGATAACTGTATGCTGAACTACTGTTAGTATTTATCGACGTGTGTCACTTCCGTCACTTGGCTGAACAGTGGAAGATCTAATGACAAGTGGGTAATGACTCCAACTTATTGATAGTGTTTTATGTTCAGATAATGCCCGATGACTTTGTCATGCAGCTCCACCGATTTTGAGAGCGACAGCGACTTCCGTCCCAGCCGTGCCAGGTGCTGCCTCAGATTCAGGTTATGCCGCTCAATTCGCTGCGTATATCGCTTGCTGATTACGTGCAGCTTTCCCTTCAGGCGGGATTCATACAGCGGCCAGCCATCCGTCATCCATATCACCACGTCAAAGGGTGACAGCAGGCTCATAAGACGCCCCAGCGTCGCCATAGTGCGTTCACCGAATACGTGCGCAACAACCGTCTTCCGGAGCCTGTCATACGCGTAAAACAGCCAGCGCTGGCGCGATTTAGCCCCGACATAGCCCCACTGTTCGTCCATTTCCGCGCAGACGATGACGTCACTGCCCGGCTGTATGCACGAGGTTACCGACTGCGGCCTGAGTTTTTTAAGTGACGTAAAATCGTGTTGAGGCCAACGCCCATAATGCGGGCAGTTGCCCGGCATCCAACGCCATTCATGGCCATATCAATGATTTTCTGGTGCGTACCGGGTTGAGAAGCGGTGTAAGTGAACTGCAGTTGCCATGTTTTACGGCAGTGAGAGCAGAGATAGCGCTGATGTCCGGCGGTGCTTTTGCCGTTACGCACCACCCCGTCAGTAGCTGAACAGGAGGGACAGCTGATAGAAACAGAAGCCACTGGAGCACCTCAAAAACACCATCATACACTAAATCAGTAAGTTGGCAGCATCACCTCTGAGACGCCAGAATATTTGTTCTGGCGTCTGATTTTGAGTTTATTTGACTAATGAAAATAGATCATTGAGTGATTCGCTCATCGACGGATGAGTAAATATCTGATCGCGTAATATGCTATAAGGCAGCCCGGCATCCATCACCATTTTCACTATATTGATCATCTCGTGGGAGTCAACACACAGCAGTGATGCCCCTAATATACGTTGGGTTTTATTATCAACAATCGCTTTTAATACCCCACGGGTATCGTTCATCACTCTGGCGCGCGGAATTGCAGCTACAGGCAATGTCACCACCTGAATATCAGCACCACTCTCTCTGGCTTGTTCTTCTGTCATACCAACCCTGGACAGGGGCGGTGTCATAAATACGGAATAAGGCACATTTTTCCGATCATCAGTACTACGTTTGCCTTCACCCAGTAACTCATCACGTACAATGCGGTAATCATCCAGTGATATGTAAGTAAATTGCAGCCCGCCGGTAACATCTCCCATCGCCCAAATATTGTCTGCGGTGGTATGTAATCGCTTGTCAACGACAATTGCCCCGCGCTCGTTTACTGCGATACCGGCATTTTCTGGATGTAACGAAGCGGTAGCCGGTTGACGACCGGAAGCTATTAACAGTGCATCCACCGCCAGTTGGGCGTGCTCGCTATGCACTTGCACTTGATTTTCATGGTGACTGATTCGCTCCACATGGGCATTGAGGATAATATCGACGCCCTGATCGCGTAAAATCGTCGCGATATTATCAGCAATATCCCGATCTTCCCGAGGCAAAAACAGCGAAGCTGCCTCTAAAATGGTTACTTTGCTGCCAAAATTAGCGAACATAGAGGCGAACTCAACGCCAATATATCCGCCGCCCAAAATACCTAAATGCCCAGGCAATTCTTTTAGATTAAGTAATCCGGTGCTGTCATATACACCAGGCGTGGTGGTAATTCCAGGAATTGGCGGAACCACGGCTTGTGCACCGGTATTAATAAAAATTTTCTCGCCATGAATCTCCAGATTTCCCTCAGGCCGATGAACACGCAGGCTATGATTATTGATAAACTCCGCCTGGCCGTCGATCACGTCGATATTGGGCATATCCGCAAGATTATGAAAATTCTTATTACGTAAAAAATTAACCACTTCATTTTTACGCTGTATGGCACGGACAAAATCTGTGTGCTGCTGTGCGTCATGAACCAATGTTTTGGTTGGGATACAGCCGATATTAATACAGGTCCCGCCATACATTGCATTTGATTGTTCGATGAGAGCCACACGCCAACCTGCTTTTGCCAGCGTGACGGCTAATGTTTTTCCAGCCTTGCCAAAACCAATAATAACTGCCTGATATTTATTCATGATGATTTCCTGTCGAAACGCGTTCATTTGACATCATGACTATAGACGCAAAAGGTGATGCTGCCAACTTACTGATTTAGTGTATGATGGTGTTTTTGAGGTGCTCCAGTGGCTTCTGTTTCTATCAGCTGTCCCTCCTGTTCAGCTACTGACGGGGTGGTGCGTAACAGCAAAAGCACTGCCGGACATCAGCGCTATCTCTGCTCTCACTGCCGTAAAACATGGCAACTGCAGTTCACTTACACCGCTTCTCAACCCGGTACGCACCAGAAAATCATTGATATGGCCATGAATGGTGTTGGATGCCGGGCAACCGCCCGCATTATGGGCGTTGGCCTCAACACGATTTTACGTCACTTAAAAAACTCAGGCCGCAGTCGGTAACCTCGCGCATACAGCCGGGCAGTGACGTCATCGTCTGCGCGGAAATGGACGAACAGTGGGGCTATGTCGGGGCTAAATCGCGCCAGCGCTGGCTGTTTTACGCGTATGACAGGCTCCGGAAGACGGTTGTTGCGCACGTATTCGGTGAACGCACTATGGCGACGCTGGGGCGTCTTATGAGCCTGCTGTCACCCTTTGACGTGGTGATATGGATGACGGATGGCTGGCCGCTGTATGAATCCCGCCTGAAGGGAAAGCTGCACGTAATCAGCAAGCGATATACGCAGCGAATTGAGCGGCATAACCTGAATCTGAGGCAGCACCTGGCACGGCTGGGACGGAAGTCGCTGTCGCTCTCAAAATCGGTGGAGCTGCATGACAAAGTCATCGGGCATTATCTGAACATAAAACACTATCAATAAGTTGGAGTCATTACCGGCTTTATTGAAGCCTACGCCGGTAGAGGAGGCCCGTACCAATCATTGAATCACGCCTTACTCTCGCGGCCAGTTGTTCTTCGTTCAGGTTCTCCGTACCAGCCGGGCGTTGCGGCAGTACGAAATAGCAAATTTCGGCATTACTGTCCCAAACGCGAATTTCTTTCTCCGGTGGAAGCTCAGTACCGAACTTCTTCAGCACGCCTCTTGGATCAATCACCACACGGGAGCGGTACTGTGCAGATTTAAACCAGATTGGCGGCAATCCCAGAACCGGCCACGGATAGCAGGAGCACAGCGTACAAACAACGATGTTATGTACCGCATCACTGTTTTCGAGGACGTGAATGACTGCGCCTTCGGCACCTGAAAAAACCATCTCGCTGATGGCAGCCGTGCCATCTTCAAGCAGCTTTTTTTAAATTCGGCATCAAGCCAGGCGCGCGCCACGACACTGGCACCGTTACGGGGACCGATCTTGTTTTCAAAATAGTCCACGATGGCGTCTGAAGTTTCTGGATCGAGCTGACCTTTCTCCGTCAGGAATGACTGAATCGCCCGCACTTTGATGGCATTTTCGGAAGGTAAGACATCATGATTTGATATGCTGACTCCACTGTAAGTGATTCATAACTGATTGCTCCAGCCTGTTGGCTGGAGCAAAGAAAATTAAAGGGCGGGATGAGTGCGATGCCAGTCAGTAACCTGCTGCCACGCCCAGCCAGACTGTATCAATGCGGTTTCGCCAAAATGTGGTGCAACAAGCTGGAAGGCGATTGGTGCGCCTGCAGCAGTACGCCCGCAGGGCAATGTCAGAGTTGGGTGGCAGGTCAAATCAAAAACGCTGGTGTAACGCAGCACACCACTGAACAGTGTTTCGTCCTGACCAAACATGCTCATGAGGACTTTTACATGATAAAGCAAATGCGCCAGCAGGGTGCGTATATTGTTGATATTGCCACTCAGGTTGGTTGCTCTGAGCGGACTGTCAGACGGTACCTGAAATACCCGGAACCTCCGGCCAGAAAAACACGCCACAAAATGGCCAAACTCAGGCCGTTCATGGACTATATCGACATGCGTCTGGCTGAGAATGTCTGGAACGGCGAGGTCATCCTCGCGGAAATCAAAGCGATGGGTTATACCGGCGGACGCTCCATGTTGCGTTACTACATCCAGCCAAAACGTAAGATGCGGCCATCGAAGAAAACGGTTCGCTTCGAAACTCAGCCCGGTTACCAGCTCCAGCATGACTGGGGAGAAGTTGAGGCTGAGGTTGCCGGGCAACGATGCAGGGTTAACTTCGCGGTTAACACGCTGGGGTTCTCACGTCGCTTCCATGTCTTCGCGGCACCAAAGCAGGATGCTGAACATACCTATGAGTCACTGGTCCGCGCCTTCCGCTACTTCGGCGGCAGCGTGAAAACCGTGCTGGTCGATAATCAGAAAGCCGCAGTGCTGAAAAATAACAACGGGAAGATGGTGTTCAACTCCGGGTTCCTGCTGCTGGCCGATCACTATGGCTTCCTGCCACGGGCATGCCGTCCACGAAGGGCCAGAACCAAAGGTAAGGTGGAGCGGATGGTGAAATACCTCAAGGAGAACTTCTTCGTCCGGTACCGCCGGTTCGACAGCTTCGCCCAGGTTAATCAGCTACTGGAGCAGTGGATGGCTGACGATGCCGACAGGCGAGAACTTCGCCAGTTCAGGCAGACACCGGAACAGCGCTTCACGCAGGAACAGGAGCATCTGCAGCCGTTGCCGGATACGGACTTCGATACCAGCTACTTCGATATCCGTCATGTCTCCTGGGATGGCTATATCGAGGTTGGCGGAAACCGTTACAGCGTGCCGGAAAGCCTGTGTGGCCAGCCGGTATCAATACGGATCTCGCTGGATGATGAACTGCGGATCTACAGTAATGAGCAGCAGATGGCATCGCACCGTCTCTGTTCGGCTGCATCCGGCTGGCAGACCGTGCCGGAGCATCACGCCCCGCTCTGGCAGCAGGTCAGTCAGGTGGAACCCGAAATCTGATTTATTCAACAAAGCCGCACCAAATCATCACTCGAAGATATTCAGGCATGGTACATCCGCGGCAAGCCCCTAATTTGTACTGAGGGGCAAAGTGAAAAAAGTTACTTTTTGTTGAAACGACAGTTAGCAATAACCCCCGCTTGCGGGGGCCATACCCACCAGGAGCAAACGCAGAAAGCCCGAGATACTTCTGCTGTACCGGGGGCTGGCGACATTTCAGGCAACACTCATAGTTGACATCCTCCCCGCCCTAAAGGGCGGGGAGGATGTCAATAATAGCAGACCACATCATGATGTCATTCTGACCGACAGATGCCAGAAGCAGAGGATCCATCCCATTTTATACCTACCTTATAACACTTAGAAAAACAACATGTTAAAAATGTTTATTGGAAACAATTTTATTTCCAATTGTAATGATAACCATTCTCATATTAATATGGCTACGTGATAATTAACTTTTGATGCACTCCGCATGTCTGACCGTGCCACTACCACAGCTTCCTTAACGTTCGAGTCGCTTTATGGCACCCATAACGGCTGGTTGAAAAGTTGGCTGACGCGCAAACTCCAGTCTGCTTTTGATGCAGATGACATTGCCCAGGACACTTTTTTGCGGGTAATGAGCAGCGAAACGCTCTCGACGATCCGCGATCCTCGCTCTTTCCTGTGCACTATCGCCAAACGCGTGATGGTGGACCTGTTTCGCCGAAACGCGCTGGAAAAAGCGTATCTGGAGATGCTGGCGCTTATGCCGGAGGGGGTAGCGCCTTCACCTGAGGAACGCGAAAGCCAGCTCGAGACCCTACAACTCGTCGACAGCATGCTGGACGGGCTAAACGGAAAAACACGTGAAGCGTTTCTGCTTTCGCAACTGGATGGCCTGACATACAGCGAGATTGCGCACAAACTCGGTGTTTCCGTCAGCTCCGTGAAAAAATACGTGGCGAAAGCCGTCGAGCACTGCCTGCTGTTTCGTCTGGAGCATGGGTTATGAATCCTTCGTTAACCGATTCCCGCCGTCAGGCGCTGCGTTCAGCTTCCCACTGGTATGCCGTGCTAAGCGGCGAGCGCGTCAGCCCACAACAGGAAGCGCGCTGGCAACAGTGGTATGAACAGGATCAGGATAACCAGTGGGCCTGGCAGCAGGTTGAAAACCTGCGCAACCAGCTTGGCGGTGTGCCTGGCGACGTTGCCAGCCGGGCGCTGCACGATACCCGCCTCACCCGCCGTCACGTGATGAAAGGATTACTGCTGTTGCTCGGCGCTGGCGGAGGCTGGCAACTCTGGCAGTCGGAAACCGGCGAAGGTCTGCGGGCAGATTACCGCACCGCCAAAGGCGCAGTCAGCCGTCAGCAACTGGAAGATGGCTCCCTGCTCACGCTGAATACCCAAAGCGCGGCGGATGTGCGTTATGATGCGCATCAGCGCACCGTCCGGCTCTGGTACGGTGAAATCGCCATTACTACCGCGAAAGATGCGCAGCAACGCCCCTTCCGCGTCCTGACCCGTCAGGGCCAACTCACCGCTTTAGGGACAGAATTTACCGTCCGCCAGCAGGATAATTTCACGCAGCTTGACGTGCAGCAGCACGCCGTGGAAGTGCTTCTCGCCAGTGCCCCCGCGCAAAAACGCATCGTGAACGCTGGTGAAAGCCTGCAGTTCAGCGCCTCTGAGTTTGGCGCAGTGAAACCGCTGGATGACGAGAGTACAAGCTGGACGAAGGGCATCCTGAGCTTCAGCGATAAACCGCTGGGTGAGGTGATAGCCACGCTAAGCCGTTACCGCAACGGCGTGCTGCGCTGCGATCCCGCCGTTGCCGGGCTGCGCCTGAGCGGGACGTTCCCGCTGAAAAATACCGATGCGATCCTGAACGTTATCGCTCAAACGCTTCCCGTTAAAATTCAGTCTATTACGCGGTACTGGATAAACATTTCACCGCTGTAAGAAAAATAATTCTCATTTCGATTGTCCTTTTTACCCTTCTCGTTCGACTCATAGCTGAACACAACAAAAATGATGATGGAGAAGGTATGACGCCGTTACGCGTTTTTCGTAAAACAACACCTTTGGTTAACGCCATTCGCCTGAGCCTGCTGCCGCTGGCCGGTCTCTCGTTTTCCGCTTTTGCTGCACAGGTTGATATCGCACCGGGATCGCTCGACAAAGCGCTCAATCAGTATGCCGCACACAGCGGAATTACCCTCTCGGTTGACGCCAGCCTGACGCGCGGCAAGCAGAGCAACGGCCTGCACGGAGATTACGACGTCGAGAGCGGCCTGCAACAGCTGCTGGACGGCAGCGGACTGCAGGTAAAACCGCTGGGAAATAACAGCTGGACGCTGGAGCCCGCGCCCGCGCCAAAAGAAGATGCCCTGACCGTGGTCGGCGACTGGCTGGGCGATGCGCGTGAAAACGACGTATTTGAACATGCTGGCGCGCGTGACGTGATCCGCCGTGAGGATTTCGCCAAAACCGGCGCAACCACCATGCGTGAGGTGCTTAACCGCATCCCTGGCGTCAGCGCGCCGGAAAACAACGGCACCGGCAGCCACGACCTGGCGATGAACTTTGGCATCCGGGGCCTGAACCCACGCCTCGCCAGCCGCTCGACCGTCCTGATGGACGGCATCCCCGTCCCCTTTGCCCCTTACGGTCAGCCGCAGCTTTCACTGGCTCCCGTTTCGCTCGGCAACATGGATGCCATTGACGTGGTGCGCGGTGGTGGTGCGGTGCGTTACGGACCGCAGAGCGTGGGCGGCGTGGTGAACTTTGTTACCCGCGCCATTCCGCAGGACTTTGGTATCGAGGCGGGGGTGGAAGGTCAGCTCAGCCCAACCTCTTCACAAAACAACCCGAAAGAGACGCACAACCTGATGGTGGGCGGCACAGCGGACAACGGTTTTGGCACCGCGCTGCTCTACTCCGGCACGCGCGGCAGTGACTGGCGCGAGCACAGCGCCACCCGCATCGACGACCTGATGCTGAAAAGCAAATATGCGCCGAATGAGGTGCACACCTTCAACAGCCTGCTGCAATATTACGATGGTGAAGCCGACATGCCCGGCGGCCTGTCCCGCGCGGATTACGACGCCGATCGCTGGCAATCCACCCGCCCGTATGACCGCTTCTGGGGCCGTCGCAAGCTGGCGAGCCTGGGCTACCAGTTCCAGCCGGACAGCCAGCATAAATTCAACATTCAGGGGTTCTACACCCAGACCCTGCGCAGCGGCTACCTGGAGCAAGGCAAACGCATCACCCTCTCGCCGCGTAACTACTGGGTGCGCGGTATTGAGCCACGCTACAGCCAGAGCTTTATGATCGGCCCTTCCGCGCACGAAGTGGGCGTGGGCTATCGCTATGTGAATGAATCAACGCATGAAATGCGTTACTACACCGCCACCAGCAGCGGGCAGTTGCCGTCCGGCTCAAGCCCTTACGACCGCGACACGCGTTCCGGCACCGAGGCGCACGCCTGGTATCTGGATGACAAAATCGACATCGGCAACTGGACCATCACGCCGGGTATGCGTTTCGAACATATCGAGTCATACCAGAACAACGCCATCAAAGGCACGCACGAAGAGGTGAGCTATAACGCACCGCTTCCGGCGTTGAACGTGCTCTATCACCTGACTGACAGCTGGAATCTTTATGCAAACACTGAAGGCTCGTTCGGCACCGTACAGTACAGCCAGATTGGCAAGGCTGTGCAAAGCGGCAATGTGGAACCGGAAAAAGCGCGAACCTGGGAACTCGGTACCCGCTACGACGACGGCGCGCTGACGGCGGAAATGGGGCTGTTCCTGATTAACTTTAACAATCAGTACGACTCCAACCAGACCAACGACACCGTCACTGCACGTGGCAAAACGCGCCATACCGGGCTGGAAACGCAGGCACGTTACGACCTGGGTACGCTAACGCCAACGCTTGATAACGTTTCCGTCTACGCCAGCTATGCGTATGTGAACGCGGAAATCCGCGAGAAAGGCGACACCTATGGCAATCAGGTGCCATTCTCCCCGAAACATAAAGGCACGCTGGGCGTGGACTACAAGCCGGGCAACTGGACGTTCAATCTGAACAGCGATTTCCAGTCCAGCCAGTTTGCGGATAACGCCAATACGGTGAAAGAGAGCGCCGACGGCAGTACCGGCCGCATTCCCGGCTTCATGCTCTGGGGCGCACGCGTGGCGTATGACTTTGGCCCGCAGATGGCAGATCTGAACCTGGCGTTCGGTGTGAAAAACATCTTCGACCAGGACTACTTCATCCGCTCTTATGACGACAACAACAAAGGCATCTACGCAGGCCAACCGCGCACGCTGTATATGCAGGGGGCGTTGAAGTTCTGATGTGTTAACGCCCGGCTTGCCGGGCTTTTAGCTGGAATGTGACTATGTTGGCATTTATCCGTTTTCTTTTTGCAGGCCTGCTGCTGGTGATCGGCCACGCCTTTGCCGCCACGGTTCAGGACGAACACGGCACGTTTACACTCGATAAAACGCCACAACGGATTGTGGTGCTGGAACTCTCGTTCGCCGATGCGCTGGCCGCCGTGGACGTCAGCCCGATCGGTATTGCCGACGATAACGATGCAAAACGCATCCTGCCCGAAGTGCGTGCGCACCTGAAACCGTGGCAGTCCGTCGGAACGCGCGCGCAGCCGAGCCTGGAAGCCATTGCTGCCCTGAAACCAGACCTGATCATTGCCGACAGCAGTCGCCATGCGGGGATTTACACCGCCTTGCAGCAAATCGCGCCGGTACTGCTGCTTAAGTCCCGCAACGAAACCTACGCTGAAAATTTGCACTCAGCGGCTATCATCGGCGAAGTGGTAGGTAAAAAACGAGAGATGCAGGCGCGTCTGGAACAACATAAAGAGAAGATGGCGCAGTGGGCCAGCCAGCTTCCCACAGGGACACGCGTGGCCTTTGGCACATCACGCGAACAGCTATTCAACCTGCATACCCAGGAGACCTGGACCGGCAGCGTGCTGGCTTCTCTGGGGCTGAACGTTCCCGCTGCGATGGCGGGCGCGTCCATGCCGTCCATCGGCCTGGAGCAACTGCTGGCGGTCAATCCTGCCTGGCTGCTGGTTGCCCACTATCGCGAAGAGAGCATTGTTAAACGCTGGCAACAAGATCCGCTCTGGCAGATATTAACCGCCGCGCAGAAGCAGCAGGTTGCTTCAGTCGACAGTAACGCCTGGGCGCGGATGCGCGGTATTTTTGCCGCAGAGCGTATTGCCGCTGACACGGTAAAAATCTTCCACCATCAGCCGCTTACCGATGTGAAATGACCGCGCTAAAACACCCGGTGCTGCTGTGGGGGCTTCCCGTTGCAGTACTTATTATTATTTTCTGGCTGAGTCTGTTTTGCTACTCGGCCATTCCTGTTTCCGGAGCAGACGCAATCCGCGCCCTGCTGCCTGGACACACGCCAACGCTACCAGAAGCGCTGGTGCAAAACCTTCGTTTGCCGCGAAGCCTGGTCGCCGTTCTGATCGGCGCAAGCCTGGCGCTCGCGGGCACGCTGCTGCAAACCCTGACCCACAACCCAATGGCCTCTCCTTCACTGCTCGGCATTAACAGCGGCGCGGCGCTGGCTATGGCGCTTACCAGCGCGCTGAGTCCGACGCCGGTTGCAGGCTATTCCCTGTCGTTCATCGCGGCATGCGGGGGCGGCGTGAGCTGGCTGCTGGTCATGACCGCAGGAGGCGGGTTTCGTCATACCCAGGACAGAAACAAACTGATCCTCGCGGGTATCGCGCTGTCGGCCTTTTGTATGGCCCTGACCCGCATCACCCTGCTGCTGGCCGAAGATCATGCTTACGGCATCTTTTACTGGCTGGCAGGCGGAGTGTCCCACGCCCACTGGCAGGATGTCTGGCAGCTCTTGCCGGTGGTGGTCACTGCAGTCCCTGTCGTGTTGCTGCTGGCGAATCAACTGAACCTGCTCAACGTCAGCGACAGTACCGCCCATACGCTGGGAGTGAACCTGCCGAGACTACGTTTGATCATCAATATGTTAGTGCTGCTTCTGGTTGGCGCGTGCGTCAGTGTGGCAGGTCCGGTGGCGTTTATCGGCCTGCTGGTGCCACATCTGGCGCGCTTCTGGGCAGGCTTCGATCAGCGCAACGTACTGCCGGTGAGCATGCTGCTGGGGGCCACGCTGATGCTGATGGCAGATGTACTCGCACGCGCGCTGGCCTTCCCCGGCGATCTGCCCGCAGGCGCAGTGCTGGCGCTGATTGGCAGTCCTTGCTTTGTCTGGCTGGTGAGGAGGCGAGGATGAAAATTGCGCTGGTCATTTTCATCACCCTTGCCCTGGCAGGCTGTGCGCTGTTATCACTCCATATGGGGGTGATCCCCGTGCCGTGGCGCGCGCTGCTGACCGACTGGCAGGACGGACGCGAGCATTATTATGTATTGATGGAGTACCGACTGCCGCGCTTGCTGCTGGCACTGTTTGTCGGTGCAGCCCTCGCCGTAGCGGGCGTGCTGGTACAGGGGATTGTGCGTAACCCGCTAGCATCACCGGATATTCTCGGCATTAACCATGCCGCCAGCCTTGCCTCTGTGGGAGCACTGCTTCTTATGCCATCACTATCCGTGATGGTGCTGCCGCTGCTGGCCTTTGCGGGCGGTATGGCGGGGTTGATCTTGCTGAAGATGCTGGCAAAGACCCACCAGCCGATGAAGCTGGCGCTCACCGGCGTGGCGCTTTCCGCCTGCTGGGCGAGCCTGACGGATTACCTGATGCTCCTGCACCCGCAGGATGTAAACAGTGCCCTGCTGTGGCTGACGGGTAGCTTATGGGGGCGCGACTGGCACTTTGTGAAGATTGCCGTGCCGTTGCTCATTCTGTTTTTGCCGCTGAGCCTGCGCTTTTGTCGCGATCTCGACCTGCTGGCGCTGGGCGATGCACGAGCAGCCACGCTCGGCGTGTCGGTTCAGCGCACCCGGTTCCAGGGGCTGATGCTGGCTGTCGCGATGACAGCAACCGGCGTGGCCGTCTGTGGCCCGATAAGTTTTATTGGTCTCGTCGTGCCGCACATGGTGCGCAGGATCGCCGGCGGGCGTCACCGCTGGCTGATGCCCGTTTCGGCCCTGACGGGCGCGTTGTTGCTGGTCATTGCCGATCTGCTGGCACGAATCATTCATCCGCCGCTGGAGCTTCCGGCAGGCGTGCTGACCGCCATTATCGGCGCACCGTGGTTTGTCTGGCTGCTTGTGAGAATGCGATAAATGAGATTACGTACTGAAAATCTGACCGTCAGCTATGGCGCACAAACCGTGCTGGATGGACTTTCTCTCGCCCTGCCTGCCGGAAAAATCACGGCCCTGCTCGGCCCTAACGGTTGCGGGAAATCGACGCTGTTGAACTGTTTTTCTCGCCTGTTAACACCAGACTCTGGCGAGATATTGCTTGATGAAAAACCCATAGCCGGTTTTTCCGCCCGCCAGCTGGCTCGCCGCCTGGCTTTACTGCCGCAACACCATTTATCCCCCGAGGGGATCACTGTACGGGAACTGGTTTCCTACGGCCGCAGCCCGTGGCTGTCGTTGTGGGGGCGACTCTCCGCGGAAGACAACGAGCGGGTCAACGTGGCAATGAGTCAGACCCGGACGCGCAATCTGGCTGACCGCAGGTTAACCCAGCTTTCCGGCGGCCAGCGCCAGCGTGCGTTTCTGGCGATGGTGTTGGCACAGGATACCCCACTCATTCTTCTTGATGAGCCTACGACCTACCTCGATATCAATCATCAGGTTGAACTGATGCGCCTGATGGTTGAACTCAAAAGGCAGGGGAAAACCGTAGTGACGGTACTCCACGATCTGAATCAGGCCAGCCGCTATTGCGATCATCTGGTGGTACTGGCAAGCGGTCGCGTGATGGCGCAAGGTGCTCCGGAAGCAGTGATGAAACCAGAGCTTCTAAAGACGGTGTTCAGCGTAGAAGCGGAAATCCATCCCGAACCGGTATCTGGCAGACCCATGTGTGTGGTGAAGTAGTCTGGCGAAGTCATAAGGATCATCACAGGACAGATAAAGGAAGTGATAACCACCTGCCAACAGGCACCAAAATCTGGCTGGTTGCCGGTATCACCGACATGCGCAACGGCTTCAATGGTCTCGCCGCAAAGGTGCAGACGATGCTGAAAGATGACCCGATGTCCGGCCATGTCTTCATCTTCCGGGGCCGCAGCGGCAGTAAGGTCAAACTGCTGTGGTCCACCGGCGACGGGCTGTGCCTGCTGACCAAACGGCTGGAACGCGGCCGCTTCGCCTGGCCCTCTGCCCGCGATGGCAAAGTGTTCCTGACCCCGGCGCAGCTGGCAATGCTTCTGGAAGGCATCGACTGGCGGCAGCCTAAAAGACTGCTTACGTCCCTGACCATGTTGTAGGCCTCTTTATCCTGGTTGTCGTTGAATAAGCCTGGTAAAATGCGGGCTTATGAACAACACCTACCCTGACGACATCCTTCTGCTGAAACAGCGCCTGTCCGAACAGGAAGCGCTGAACCGCGCCCTGCTGGAAAAGCAGGCCGACCGGGAGCGCGAAATAGACCATCTGCAGGCGCAGCTGGATAAGCTTCGCCGGATGAACTTCGGCAGTCGTTCTGAATAAATCTCCCGCCGCATCGCGCAGATAGAAGCCGACCTGAACCGGCTTCAGACAGAAAGCGATACGCTGACGGGTCGGGTTGCCGATACGGGCCGGGCCCCGTATCGTTTTAACCCTGAATATTCATCGCAGATATTGTTTCGGGTTTTCCGGTATACCAGCCCTGAACTAGGTAACCGGGGCCAAGAGAACGGACGAATTCAAACTGTCCTGGCGTTTCCACCCCTTCAAACACCAGTGGTTTGCCAGTACCACGTAACCCTTTCACCACAGAAACAAGTAGCGCTCGCTTCACCGGGTCATCAATATTGGCAATAAAAATACGGTAATGCTGTCAACCTGTTGATGACTATTTTAATCTGTAGTCATTCAATCCTTGTAACATCAGGATGATCCTGGTGTCAGTGAAAATACGAAATCAACACGTTGGTATCATTACCCACCTGTGAACTGACGTCGGCATTTTGAATCTCACTTCGGCGTGCCCCCTCCGAATGGCGCAAAACATTTCGTGGTATGGCATGATAGCACCCGAAGAGAGTCAATTCAGGGTGGTAAATGTGAAACCAGTAACGCTATACGATGTCGCAGAGTATGCCGGTGTCTCTTATCAGACCGTTTCCCGCGTGGTGAACAAGGCCAGCCACGTCTCTGCGAAAACGCGGGAAAAGGTGGAAGCGGCGATGGCGCAGCTGAACTACATTCCCAACCGCGTGGCACAACAACTGGCGGGCAAACAGTCGTTGCTGATTGGCGTTGCTACCTCCAGTCTGGCCCTGCACGCGCCGTCGCAAATTGTCGCGGCGATTAAATCTCGCGCCGATCAACTGGGTGCCAGCGTGGTGGTGTCGATGGTAGAACGAAGCAGCGTCGAAGCCTGTAAAGCGGCGGTACATAACCTTCTCGCGCAACGCGTCAGTGGTCTGATCATTAACTATCCGCTGGATGACGAGGATGCCATTGCTGTGGAAGCTGCCTGCGCTAATGTTCCGGCCCTATTTCTTGATGTCTCTGACCAGACTCCCATCAACAGTATTATTTTTTCCCATGAAGACGGTACGCGACTGGGCGTGGAGCATCTGATCGCATTGGGTCACCAGCAAATCGCGTTGTTAGCCGGTCCATTAAGTTCTGTCTCGGCGCGTCTGCGTCTGGCGGACTGGCATAAATATCTCACACGCAATCAAATTCATCCGATAGCGGAACGGGAAGGCGACTGGAGTGCCATGTCCGGTTTTCAACAAACTATGCAAATGCTGAATGAGGGCATCGTTCCCACTGCGATGCTGGTTGCCAACGATCAGATGGCGCTGGGCGCAATGCGCGCTATTACCGAGTCCGGGCTGCGCGTTGGTGCGGATATCTCGGTAGTGGGATACGACGATACCGAAGACAGCTCGTGTTATATCCCGCCGTTAACCACCATCAAACAGGATTTTCGCCTGCTGGGGAAAACTAGCGTGGACCGCTTGCTGAAACTCTCTCAGGGCCAGGCGGTGAAGAGCAATCAGCTGTTGCCCGTCTCACTGGTGAAAAGAAAAACCACCCTGGCGCCCAATACGCAAACCACCTCTCCCCGCACGTTGGCAGATTCCTTAATGCAGCTGGCACGACAAGTTTCCCGACTTGAAAGCGGGCAGTGAGCGCAACGCAATTAATGTGAGTCAGCTCACTCATTAGGCACCCCAGGCTTTACACTCTATGTGTCCGGCTCGTATGTTATGCGAAAATGTGAGCGGATAACAATTCACACAGGATACAACTATGACAATGATTACGGATTCACTGGCCGTCGTATTACAACGTCGTGACTGGGAAAACCCTGGCGTTACCCAACTTAATCGCCTTGCGGCACATCCCCCTTTCGCCAGCTGGCGTAATAGCGAAGAGGCTCGCACCGATCGCCCTTCCCAAGAGTCGCGCAGCCTGAATGGTGAATGGCGCTTTGCCTGGTTTCCGGCACCAGAAGCGGTACCAGAAAGCTGGCTGGAGCGCGATCTTCCTGACGCCGATACTGTCATCGTCCCCTCAAACTGGCAGATGCACGGTTACGATGCGCCTATCTACACCAACGTGACCTATCCCATTGCGGTCAATCCGCCGTATGTTCCCACGGAGAATCCGACGGGTTGTTACTCGCTCACATTTAATATTGATGAAAGCTGGCTACAGGAAGGCCAGACGCGAATTATTTTTGATGGTGTTAACTCGGCGTTTCATTTGTGGTGCAACGGGCGCTGGGTCGGTTACGGACAGGACAGTCGTTTGCCGTCTGAATTTGACCTGAGCGCATTTTTACACGCCGGAGAAAACCGCCTCGCGGTGATGGTGCTGCGCTGGAGTGACGGCAGTTATCTGGAAGATCAGGATATGTGGCGGATGAGCGGCATTTTCCGTGACGTCTCGTTGCTGCATAAACCGACTACGCAAATCAGCGATTTACATGTAGCCACTCACTTTAATGATGATTTCAGCCGCGCTGTACTGGAGGCAGACGTTCAGATGTACGGCGAGCTGCGCGATGAGCTGCGGGTGACGGTTTCTTTGTGGCAGGGTGAAACGCAGGTCGCCAGCGGCACCGCGCCTTTCGGCGGTGAAATTATCGATGAGCGTGGTGGTTATGCCGATCACGTCACCCTACGTCTGAACGTCGAAAACCCGAAACTGTGGAGCGCCGAAATCCCGAATCTCTATCGTGCAGTGGTTGAACTGCACACCGCCGACGGCACGCTGATTGAAGCAGAAGCCTGCGATGTCGGTTTCCGCGAGGTGCGGATTGAAAATGGTCTGCTGCTGCTGAACGGCAAGCCGTTGCTGATTCGCGGCGTTAACCGTCACGAGCATCATCCTCTGCATGGTCAGGTCATGGATGAGCAGACGATGGTGCAGGATATCCTGCTGATGAAGCAGAACAACTTTAACGCCGTGCGCTGTTCGCATTATCCGAACCATCCGCTGTGGTACACGCTGTGCGACCGCTACGGCCTGTATGTGGTGGATGAAGCCAACATTGAAACCCACGGCATGGTGCCAATGAATCGTCTGACCGATGATCCGCGCTGGCTACCCGCGATGAGCGAACGCGTAACGCGAATGGTGCAGCGCGATCGTAATCACCCGAGTGTGATCATCTGGTCGCTGGGGAATGAATCAGGCCACGGCGCTAATCACGACGCACTCTATCGCTGGATCAAATCTGTCGATCCTTCCCGCCCGGTACAGTATGAAGGCGGCGGAGCCGACACCTTCGCAACCGATATTATTTGCCCGATGTACGCGCGCGTGGATGAAGACCAGCCCTTCCCGGCTGTGCCGAAATGGTCCATCAAAAAATGGCTTTCGTTGCCTGGAGAGACGCGCCCGCTGATCCTTTGCGAATACGCCCACGCGATGGGTAACAGTCTTGGCGGCTTCGCTAAATACTGGCAGGCGTTTCGTCAGTACCCCCGTTTACAGGGCGGCTTCGTCTGGGACTGGGTGGATCAGTCGCTGATTATATATGATGAAAATGGCAATCCGTGGTCGGCTTACGGCGGTGATTTTGGCGATACGCCGAATGATCGCCAGTTCTGCATGAACGGTCTGGTCTTTGCCGACCGCACGCCGCATCCGGCGCTGACGGAAGCAAAACACCAGCAGCAGTTTTTCCAGTTCAGTTTATCCGGGCAAACCATCGAAGTGACCAGCGAATACCTGTTCCGTCATAGCGATAACGAGCTCCTGCACTGGATGGTGGCGCTGGATGGCAAGCCGCTGGCAAGCGGTGAAGTGCCTCTGGATGTCGCTCCACAAGGTAAACAGTTGATTGAACTGCCTGGACTACCGCAGCCGAAGAGCGCCGGACAACTCTGGCTAACGGTTCACGTAGTGCAACCGAACGCGACCACATGGTCAGCAGCCGGACACATCAGCGCCTGGCAGCAGTGGCGTCTGGCGGAAAACCTCAGCGTGACACTCCCCTCCGCGCCCCACGCCATCCCGCAACTGACCACCAGCGAAACGGATTTTTGCATCGAGCTGGATAATAAGCGTTGGCAATTTAACCGCCAGTCAGGCTTTCTTTCACAGATGTGGATTGGCGATAAAAAACAACTGCTGACGCCGCTGCGCGATCAGTTCACCCGCGCACCGCTGGATAACGACATTGGCGTAAGTGAAGCGACCCGCATTGACCCTAACGCCTGGGTCGAACGCTGGAAGGCGGCGGGCCATTACCAGGCCGAAGCAGCGTTGTTGCAGTGCACGGCAGATACGCTTGCCGACGCGGTGTTGATTACCACGGTCCACGCGTGGCAGCATCAGGGGAAAACCTTATTTATCAGCCGGAAAACCTACCGGATTGATGGAAGTGGTCAAATGGCGATTACCGTTGATGTTGAAGTGGCGAGCAATACGCCACATCCGGCGCGGATTGGCCTGACCTGCCAGCTGGCGCAGGTAGCAGAGCGGGTAAACTGGCTCGGATTAGGGCCGCAAGAAAACTATCCCGACCGCCTTACTGCGGCCTGTTTTGACCGCTGGGATCTGCCATTGTCAGACATGTATACCCCGTACGTCTTCCCGAGCGAAAACGGTCTGCGCTGCGGGACGCGCGAATTGAATTATGGCCCACACCAGTGGCGCGGCGACTTCCAGTTCAACATCAGCCGCTACAGTCAACAGCAACTGATGGAAACCAGCCATCGCCATCTGCTGCACGCGGAAGAAGGCACATGGCTGAATATCGACGGTTTCCATATGGGGATTGGTGGCGACGACTCCTGGAGCCCGTCAGTGTCGGCGGAATTCCAGCTTAGCGCCGGTAGCTACCATTACCAGTTGCTCTGGTGTCAAAAATAATAATAACCGGGCAGGCCATGTCTGCCCGTATTTCGCGTAAGGAAATCCATTATGTACTATTTAAAAAACACAAACTTTTGGATGTTCGGTTTATTCTTTTTCTTTTACTTTTTTATCATGGGAGCCTACTTCCCGTTTTTCCCGATTTGGCTACATGACATCAACCATATCAGCAAAAGTGATACGGGTATTATTTTTGCCGCTATTTCTCTGTTCTCGCTATTATTCCAACCGCTGTTTGGTCTGCTTTCTGACAAACTCGGGCTGCGCAAATACCTGCTGTGGATTATTACCGGCATGTTAGTGATGTTTGCGCCGTTCTTTATTTTTATCTTCAGGCCACTGTTACAATACAACATTTTAGTAGGATCGATTGTTGGTGGTATTTATCTAGGCTTTTGTTTTAACGCCGGTGCGCCAGCAGTAGAGGCATTTATCGAGAAAGTCAGCCGTCGCAGTAATTTCGAATTTGGTCGAGCGCGGATGTTTGGCTGTGTTGGCTGGGCGCTGTGTGCCTCGATTGTCGGCATCATGTTCACCATCAATAATCAGTTTGTTTTCTGGCTGGGTTCTGGCTGTGCACTCATCCTCGCCGTTTTACTCTTTTTCGCCAAAACGGATGCGCCCTCTTCTGCCACGGTTGCCAATGCGGTAGGTGCCAACCATTCGGCATTTAGCCTTAAGCTGGCGCTGGAACTGTTCAGACAGCCAAAACTGTGGTTTTTGTCACTGTATGTTATTGGCGTTTCCTGCACCTACGATGTTTTTGACCAACAGTTTGCTAATTTCTTTACTTCGTTCTTTGCTACCGGTGAACAGGGTACGCGGGTATTTGGCTACGTAACGACAATGGGCGAATTACTTAACGCCTCGATTATGTTTTTTGCGCCACTGATCATTAATCGCATCGGTGGGAAAAACGCCCTGCTGCTGGCTGGCACTATTATGTCAGTACGTATTATTGGCTCATCGTTCGCTACCTCAGCACTGGAAGTGGTTATTCTGAAAACGCTGCATATGTTTGAAGTACCGTTCCTGCTGGTGGGCTGCTTTAAATATATTACCAGCCAGTTTGAAGTGCGTTTTTCAGCGACGATTTATCTGGTCTGTTTCTGCTTCTTTAAGCAACTGGCGATGATTTTTATGTCTATTCTGGCGGGCAATATGTATGAAAGCATCGGTTTCCAGGGCGCTTACCTGGTGCTGGGTCTGGTGGCGCTGGGCTTCACCTTAATTTCCGTGTTCACGCTTAGCGGCCCCGGCCCACTTTCCCTGCTGCGTCGCCAGGTGAATGAAGTCGCTTAAGAAATTAATGTCGGATACGGCGCGAGCGCCTTATCCGACCAACTTATCAGGACGGAATGTTAAAAATGAACATGTCGATGACAGAAAAAATAAAAGCAGGCAAGCTATTTACCAATATGTGCGAAGGCTTACCTGAAAAAAGACTTCGTGGGAAAACATTAATGTATGAGTTCAATCACTCGCATCCATCAGAAGTTGAAAAAAGGGTAATGACTCCAACTTATTGATAGTGTTTTATGTTCAGATAATGCCCGATGACTTTGTCATGCAGCTCCACCGATTTTGAGAGCGACAGCGACTTCCGTCCCAGCCGTGCCAGGTGCTGCCTCAGATTCAGGTTATGCCGCTCAATTCGCTGCGTATATCGCTTGCTGATTACGTGCAGCTTTCCCTTCAGGCGGGATTCATACAGCGGCCAGCCATCCGTCATCCATATCACCACGTCAAAGGGTGACAGCAGGCTCATAAGACGCCCCAGCGTCGCCATAGTGCGTTCACCGAATACGTGCGCAACAACCGTCTTCCGGAGCCTGTCATACGCGTAAAACAGCCAGCGCTGGCGCGATTTAGCCCCGACATAGCCCCACTGTTCGTCCATTTCCGCGCAGACGATGACGTCACTGCCCGGCTGTATGCGCGAGGTTACCGACTGCGGCCTGAGTTTTTTAAGTGACGTAAAATCGTGTTGAGGCCAACGCCCATAATGCGGGCGGTTGCCCGGCATCCAACACCATTCATGGCCATATCAATGATTTTCTGGTGCGTACCGGGTTGAGAAGCGGTGTAAGTGAACTGCAGTTGCCATGTTTTACGGCAGTGAGAGCAGAGATAGCGCTGATGTCCGGCAGTGCTTTTGCCGTTACGCACCACCCCGTCAGTAGCTGAACAGGAGGGACAGCTGATAGAAACAGAAGCCACTGGAGCACCTCAAAAACACCATCATACACTAAATCAGTAAGTTGGCAGCATCACCCATTTTTGTGCATTACGTCGCATGTATATTCCTCGTTAAAATACAGGCGGGGCTGAATAAAGGTGAGGCTCGCAATGCCCTTGCGCGAGCGGTCTTTATGCATCGGCTGGGTGAAATCAGAGATCGGGGGCTGGAGAATCAGAGCTATCGAGCCAGCGGTCTGACGTTGCTGACTGCGGCGATCTCACTGTGGAATACGGTATATATAGAAAGAGCGATAGATTCTTTGAGACGAAAAGGGATCCCGATTAATGAGCAACTGATTACCATCTGTCACCACTGGGATGGGAACATATCAACCTGAGCGGGGATTACGTCTGGAGAACGAACCTCAAACTGGGACAGGGTAAATACCGCGCATTACGCTCAGTGAATAGTAATATGTACAAAAAACAGGCTTAGCGTAGGATAATTTCCGTTTTCCAAGCGGACCCCATATAAACATACGTTGGCAGCCAGGAGCGGGATTCACGATCCCAGGTGCGTTCTTCCGCAAGGCCCAGAACGCCAAACCGTACCTGTTCCTCAATAAGCCGTGAAAGGCGTGACACCGTCACCTCCGTTTCAGGAATGACATTGCCTTTTGCGTCCTTTGCACTGAGTTCTTTTGCAAGACGGGTGATACACATGCCAACGGTATGCTTGCCGGCATCACAGAAGCTGATGAGCACTGGCCAGAGCGCATCGAGCAGGCGCTGACGTTCCGGACGGAAGCCATATTTACGTCCCGCTTTACGGCGGCCGGCAACATAGAGAGGGTGACGGGAAACATGCATGCGCAGGCTGACCTGCCCCGTTTCTTTGTCTTTTTTCACCAGGCGATTGTAGGCATGACCGAGCTGTCCGGAGAGCTTTTTATAATGCTCAGGACGGAACCAGGACGGGTTTTCACATTTGGCTTTTGTGGAGTGTTCACCGCGCTTACGGCGGGTCCGCTTTTTGACCGGCTCAGTAAGAAAATTATCCTGTGTGCCGGCATCGACGTCCTGCCAGAAACGGATTAACTCTTCGGCCGGAAGCTCAGACCAGTGAACAGAAATCTGATTGTCATTCACGGCGGCCTGTTCTTATGGCGGCCGGGTGTTGTTTTCTATGGTGCATGCGTTATAATCCTTCACAGGCAACGCGCCTGCTTTTGGACCCCCTGATACCTGTTTCTTCCGCCAAGTTGATGACAGTTATCGGGGGGTTTGTGCATTCAGGCTCCGGGAAATATCCCGTCACCTGCTCCTGAACGTTTTAACGGACACGTCCTGTCCCTGTCTGTTTCCGGAAGTCCGCATTTCTTCCGTAAAACCATCTTCTGCCACCTACCTGCCTCACCACAAAGCAGTCAAACCGTCAGTTTGAGTTAGGTCACAAAAGTAATCTGAATCAACAATCTGTCCCACCACAAGACGATCGCTGACGATCCGAATACTACCTTCTCGCAGGCAATATTTCCAGATGTCAGGCCAGATTAGCGTTCATTGTTTGCGTGCTAATTGTCCTGAAGGGACGTTTAACCGGCAGCGCTCGCCGCAGCATCAGGCCGGCAGGCCTGATCGAGGAAGCGCAGGGGAACGGAACGGGAAGATGGCATTTACGCGCGGAACATAAAAAAACAGTCTCTGGCGGGAGACGTTCTTCGGACTGAGGATCATTTCGCCCTGGTGGCTTTCCGGATTGCAGCCTGGAGTTTTTCAGCGGTAACGGCTTCCGGGAAAACCGTGATGGTGTCAGGAGTGGCTCCGCTAACGGGCATGACGATGATCCCCGGCGTTCCGGTGAGTCCCAGCGCCTCTGCCAGGTTACTGTTTTTCTCAAGGGACGCGGTATGGTCGCCAGGAGCTGGAGTGGCCAGCCCCGCCTTTGACGCTGCCCCGTGAATATCCTCCGCCGTCAGTTTGCCTTCATTATGACCTGTGCCGTAGATGGCATTGTGATAGGTGACATAGGCCTGCGGCCCTTTCTTTTGCCAGACCGTCAGCCCCTGCTGTGCAGCCTGAAGTGAAGCTTCCCAGCGGCCTCCAAATATTGGCCACTCCTTAAAGAGGTAGCGGACGTCCGGCTGCGCTTTCATGACCTTCTCCAGCTCCGGCGCGAAGCGACTGCAGAACACGCACTGGTAATCAAAGAATTCAATCACCGCGACCTTTGCATTATCAGGCCCGTAAGCCGGTGTGTCCGGATCATGCAGAAGGTTCGCCTGATTCTCCATCACGCTGAGTGCAAACATCTTCTGCTTACGTGCCTCCTGCTGTTCCTGCAGCTTATGACTGACCGTCACCAGTATCTCCGGGTGGGACACCAGGTAGTCTGCTGCGATTTCCCCGATACGGGCCTCCTGTTCCGTGCTGAATAAGGGCTGAGGGGCCGAAGCGTGTGCCGTTGAAATAAAGCCAATGTATGTTGTAACTATAAATACTGCTAATTTGTTTGCTTTCATCGTCTGATTCTCATTGTTAAATGGGGGATTAGCGTTCTTTCTGAATGGTACGGGTGGGGGTCTGTTCTTCACGCTCCGGCATGCGGCCACGCTCACTATTTTCGGGTTGCCGGATAATATCCCGCTCGGTATTGGCCAGCTCATTCACAATGCGGCTGACTCCCGCACGTTCCGAAGCGACTTTGCTGGCCAATGGTTCCTTTTCTGCCCTGATATGACGGCTAATCTCATCGTGGCTAACGCTGTCCGAGCTGGCAACCTGAATGAGCACTTTTCCGTCAGGAATCGTCGGCTCATTCCGGTCGTCAACCTCGAGCATCCCGGGCATAATACGCACCGCGTCCTCCACCGGCACAACAATACGCTCCTGAGTCTCACTCTTTTCTTTTTCCGCTTTAGCGGCTTTGTTAAGCATATCTTTTTCTGTCTGTCGTGTGGTTTCCTCCTGGTCACGGATCAGTTTGTGTTCTGATGCGGCCTCCGTAACGATACCTCCGCTGACTTTCAGCAGATGTGCTGATGGTGGCTCATCGCCGGTCTGCCAGACCACACCGTCCTTCGGGTGATGTCGTACTGCATCAAGTGCGGCCGTCAGGTCGCTGGCCACAATCGTGTTTCCGGACTGACTCCGCTGCAGCACGGCTCCACGGGCACGCTCTGTCATGACCATTCGGGTCTCCCCCTGAGTCATCCGCCCCTCCGGGCTGGCGACCAGGGAAACCAGGGCCAGCCCCGCACTCCTGCCATTGTTGTCATACACCGGCAGCGCCAGCGCCGGTTCAGGAAAGCGCCGGGTGGCCGGGATGATTTTTGCCGTCAGTGACGCCTCCTGCATACCCTGATGGCGCACCCAGGCGCGCCCGATGGCCGTTTTATTCACCGGCTGCCCCATTGCCCAGATGGCTTTCGCCTGTTTACGCTGCGTTTCTGGTGCCAGCGCATCGTGCGCCGTTTTAATATCACGCTCCGGCGTTTTTATCGCCTTAACCCAGTCCGCTTTCCCGTCGGTGTAAATCTGGACGTGCTCCTTGACGCGTGAGGTTGAGATGTAGAAGGCACGACGTGTGGCAAGTGCCTTACGCCCGCCTTCCGTGCCTTCAAGCGCAATGACGTAATCGGTACTGGCCCCCTGTGCACCGTACCCGGTGACGGCCCAGCCGTAGTCAATATGCTGCTGAGAAGGCAGCTGCATCGAGATCAGCTGGACGTTTTTGACGGGGTTGCGGAGATAAACAGAACCGCCGGAGAAGTACCCGGCCGCCTGTCCCTGCCATGCCTGAGCCTGAGAGACGTTACCGCTGTAGCCCAGCTTGCCAAAGAAGCCGTTCAGGTCGCCGTTAACGTCTGCCTGAGCTGGCAGAGCTGCCAGACCTGAGAAGAACACAACCCCTGCCGTAATAAGCGCCTTAATCATTTGGCACCTCCGCAGCTTGCGTATCCTGACCTGTCGGGCTGTCAACCCGGCTCAGTTTGCGGCAAAGATATCTGGCCAGACTGAGCCAGCTACAGACGAGTACATTCACCGCAATAAGCACACAAATCGCGCCCATAACGCCCCACAGCAGGTACTGCGGATAGTGGATGAGAAGTGAAAGCGTAAACTGTTCGGAGCGGTCAATAGTCACCGGCTCTACCATCGTACTGAGTGTTGTACCGGCACACTTCACGTATACCCTTTCGACCACAGCGGTAAAAATTAAGGCATAAAACAGTTTCAGCGTTAACAGGTCAGTCCATTTTCGGGCTTCTGCAGTGTGCAATTTCATTGCTGTTCAGCTGTTCACGCGCCCGACGCCACTCTTCGGCTGCTTTTTTGGTGCCAGGAAAGAGTGCGGCGTAGGCTGAGTTGGCCTTTTTGGACAGGTCCGTATCTTTACGAAACGCCTCACTCTGGCTTTTGGTCTGTTCTTCCAGCTCAGTGGTCCAGGTCAGCATAAACGGACAGGGAATGCCGAGGTCAGGGAAGCGCAGATTTTGCAGATTATCTGCGCCCTGCCAGAGCGCAAAGCGGCGCGGGTTTTTGGCGAGCTGCATATTGATGATGCGGCATGCCGATGCCGGCAGGCGCGTCCCGCGCGCGTCGATAGTCTCCGGCAGCACCATCCGGATATGCGATGGATGAACCTTAAGGTCAATCCCCGGATCAACCACCTGGCGGTTGAGCCTCTCGTCCTCGCTGTAATCTCCGGAAGACATCAGCACCTGTTCCTGGCGGTAGTTCATGACTTCACGTACCGCAGACAGGAAGGCGTGAACATCAATGTTCATGCTGTCGATACGTGCGGCGCCCAGGGAGACGCGGATGGTGTTGCGTATCTGAATCAGCTCGTCAATGACCCGCTGCATCTGGGAAGAACGTTTTACCTCTTTGCCGTACACAAAAAAGATACGGTAGTTACGCAGGTAGAGCGGATATTCACGTTCGTTGGCCAGACCGTGGAGCGCGGAGCGCTGCCAGAAAGCGCGGGTGATTTTATTGAGGTGCTCAGCCATCCCGCCTTTCCACATATCATTACTCACGCCGCGATCGATACGCTCTCCGACACATTTGCTTGCGACCAGAATAACGGTGACGGGCGTCTGGCGTGGCAGCTTCTTGCGGAGCATGTCATCGAGCGCGGCCATCACCTGCTCGTTCGCGCCGGGAAGCGGGGCCGCTTCCATAATGAAACCTGCGGAGCCGGCATTGACGAAAATCTCATTCGTATCGTCGTAATACCGGTACGGCAGCGCGGCGACCAGAGAGGGATAGTCCCAGGTCTGGGAGAGGTTGTTGCGGGCCGTGGCGGCTCCGTCTTCCTGCTTCCCGTTTTTCAGCATATCCATCAGGCTGTCGACAAAACTCATTTTCGACCCTCCGCTGCGGCCCGGATTAACTCCAGGCGACGCATCTTCTCTTCGTTCATTTGCCCGGCGTGCAGCGCGTCACCGGCAGTTTTAATCTGCCAGTCACAGTTCACACTCAGAACGGCCAGCGTTTCATCGTCGGTATCGACTGACGGTGTGGCGGTGATTTGTATCGTTCCTTTCCGTGAATGGACTAGCGGATCGAGACCACCGTTACTGTTGATGTACCCTGGTAGCTGACGTGGCCATCGAATTCCATATCGACGTGCTTGCCGTTTTTCAGTACGCAACTGATTGATTTCGTCCGGACAATCCCGCGCTCGCTGGAGATGTCGCCCCAGATTTCACCCACCACAAAGCAGCCGTCAGCGCTGTATTCTTTGTTGTTCGGCATCTGGATATTGCCCAGCAGGCGGATGGTGACGGGCTGGGTGTTCTGCTGGCCGGTAACACTGGCGTTGGCGTCGGCACCTTCAATCATGATGGCGTCGGAGAAGGAGCCTGACGGAATCCAGGGGAGTTTGGTTGGCTTTTTCTTCAGGCTTTCATAGCTGAACTTTGTTGTCGACAGGCCGCCAGTCATTCTCTGACCGGAGCCGCCCGGGTAGAACGCTGCGCCCTGCCCCATATTCACACCAGTGGCGGCCGGTGTGCCTGCGGGGGTCACAGTGTATTCGGGTGGCCGGGCCTGACCGGCAGCAACGGGACCGGGGAGTGGTGTTCCGTTCTGACCTGCAGGTGGTGTCTGCTGGCCAGTGGTCTGGTTGCTGCCGGGGGCTTTCGTAAGCTGGTCATTCAGACGCTGAATTTCTTCGTCCTTTTTGGCCAGCTGTTGCTCGGTGGTGAGCTTGTTCTGCGCGAACTGCTGCGTGAGCGTAGCGAGCTTGTCTTCAAGCTCTGATGTTTTGGCCTGCTGCTGCTGCAGTGCGGCATCGTTAACCTGCTGGTTAAACGCTGCGGTAACCACGCCGGTCATATTTGGCGTTGCGACCGGGGCGGGTTGCTTCTGCTCCTGCTGATGCTGCCCGTACCAGATAACGCCGCCCGTTGCGGCCGCGCCGCCGACTATAACGGCAGCGAGAATGGCCAGCTGCTTACGGCGGGTTTTCAGGTTTTCATTCAGGTTCATGGGCGGGTGTCTCCGTCATCTGAAAACACAATCCAGGCATACCCCTCTCCGCCGGCGTAGAGCTGGTTCTGTGACAGCATTACGGCCCGGACGCCCTTGCGCCAGAAATCACGCTCGCGCAGGCTGCGGGTGATGCTGCCCGGGTTGCTCATCCGGAAGCGCACAATGCGCAGGTGGTTACCTACAAACTGGCGTTCCGGCGTCAGGCGTACATCACTGGCGGGTGTGTATGCCGGCATGCGGCTGACCGGGTACTCCTGGTAGTCGTCCGGCACCTGGCCATTGACTACAGCGCGGGACAATGCGACCAGAGTTTTTTCGTAGGTCTGTCCTTCTTCCCATGCCTTCGCGTCATCGTTCTTGCGAAGTGGTGGTGACATTGGGGTGAAGCGCAGTGTTTTGCCGTTACCCGGCTGGGGTCTGACGTTCAGGCTCAGGGATGAGCCGCGGTCAGTCTGGATAAACAGCGTGAAGTTCTGGCCTACGAGTGGAGACAGAATTAGCGCTCCGTCGTCGGTTGTGCTCTGGTCATAGGCACCGGTTGGTCCGCTGATGCTGGTTATGAGTTCTCCGTCAACAACAACCTTGCTCGGGTTGGTGTTGCTGAGTGTGACGTTAAAGGCGGCGTCGTTCTCAAACGGAATGGCTGCGGGTGCGGAAGCGGCCCGGAGGCCGCTTGTGAATAATCCCGCTGCCAGAAACACAGCAGCAGCTGCCGGTGAAATGCGAAATTTCATGGGCAGTCCTGTCAGTTGGTGGAAGGTACCGGCTGGAGTTCTTCAAAGCTGTGGAGGTTAATCACACCATTGTCATAACTCAGTTTAAGTCGGTAGGTTTTTTCCTGGTCTTTCAGTGGCGTGGTGATTGCGCCGTTGGTGGTGGATGGTTTCAGTATTCCGCTGTACTGCACGGTGTTATCGTCAATAACGCGAATTTCTTTCGTGTCGAATCGGGTGGTGATGCCCCCGTTCTTGATTCGCTCAGCTTCAATATCCAGGGCTTTCTTGAGTGCGTCCCGTTCGGCGGAGGGGACGAATCCAAGAACCATTTTCTGGTTAGTGTCGACGTTTTCCGGACTAACATTCAGCCGCCAGTAAATAAAGGAAGCGGCGAACTGTGTCAGGCCGGTGGCGTCGACACTTTTTGAATCTGATGCAAATGGGCGGTTAAACGTTAATGGCGTGGTGATGATTTTCTGGGTAGTGGCGAAATGCCATGCCAGCGAACCTGTTAATACGTTTCCCACGCCCATAATTAAAGTTAACGCTGAAAGACCAATAAACGCATAACTAAGTTGTTTATCGCGCTCTCCTTTAATTTTCAGTTTCATAAAAACTATGCCCTCCAGTGCCGGAAACTTGAATCAGGAATCTGGCGAAAGGTTACTTTGAATAAAAGTGATGGCAGGTGCCAGTAACAGAAATTAAGTAACCAGTACGACCCCTGCCCTTTCTTCAGATATCTGACGAGAAACCAGAGCAGGCCCGCTATGATGGAGAGTTCAATAGACATATTGTTGAGGATGCCCAGTATAGCCAGAGGGGCGACAATAATAATTTCATCTAATGGCAAACCAAAATAACGGTCCTGCTGGTTCAGTGTTTCCGGGAAGTAGTATTTATCCTCTTCCCCGCTCATGGTTAGCTCGCAATCGCAAAACCAATGCGTGTTGCAATGATTACCAGCGGCACGCCCAGGAATGTGAGTGGGGAGCGGGTTTTCATATAAATGAAGACACCGAAAAGAATTTCCCCGAGGTAAAACCATTTAACGATTGATGAGCCAGAACCAAAGGTTGAATTAACCGTTGTGTTCTGTGATGCGAGAAGGTCAGTACCGGATGCGAATGCCGGGTGTGTGACCAGGAATGCAAAAAGAAATGCGCCAACTGTCTTTAAGTAAAATTTAGTCAGACGATTTTCACGAGCTTTGCGGAATAAGGACGCTACCGCCCATCCCTTACCGACGTTAAGGGCACTGCCTTTGGTTAACATGCTTGTTTTCTCCGAAGTAAACAAAAGTGAATCGCGTAAGTGCTTGTTTGCGCGGGCGCAATTGTCCCATGACCCTAAAAAAAAAAAACTGTGACGCATGTCACATTTTTAGAAGGTATTCAGATTTATCCGAATATGTAAGTGAGTAGGCTTTGTTGACCAGTAAGTTCAGAAATGGCCTAAGGGATCTATAGCTATGAAAGTTAAAGAGAAAATGTGGGATGGTCGCGGCCGTCCACGGAAGTTCCAGCCAGGGGAGGCTGTGGAGTGGAGGTTGCGGGCGCCCGATAATTTGCTCATGGAGCTGAGAATATGTGCCAGAGCGGGTAACAGGAGCGTGAATGAGGAAATTATTGCCAGGCTTTTGTTGTCTCTGAATTATCAGCCGGGTAAGCCTGTCATTAAAACTGCGGAGGGTGAGCGGCTTATTGCGCTGGCGGTCAGATTTGAGGAATGGCTTGGGAAATTACTTGATGGTGAATCCGTTGAGGTTGTGAGTGAAATTAAGACCCCACACAAACAGGAGCAATTGTGGGTATGGCGGGAGGGTGAAAGAATTTTGCTTCCGGGGAAAACTACCGGCTATAGCATGCGTATTCCTGAGAATCTTGCGGATGAAATCAGGGCGATGGCGAAGGTGCATAACCGCAGTCTGAATGATGAAATGCTCACCCGGTTAATGAATACTCTCGGCTATTTTACTGAAAGATTGCTTGACCAGAACGAGGATGCTCAGGCGCTTAAAGTGCTGTGTATGGAATTTGAAGTTTTCCTGAAGGAAAAAATAAGAGAGGTGGAGAAAAGTGACCTCCCGTGGGATGAAAATCCATCCCGGTGATCGATTCTGGCCGGAGTGTTCCGGCCAAAGAAGCTAGTTTACCCTGCCAGGAAGTGGTCTTTTTCGGCTTTATCTTCCGCATCGTTAATTGCACTGATATTGGTGTTTATGAGCTCTTCCAGTTTCACGCCAGAGTCGGGGCCTTTGAGTGTAACGAAGATGTCAGAGACAAGGGCGGTCAGAATCATAATACCTTCTCGTGACCCGGAGACTTTCTTTATAAGGTCGCGCCTGAAGCCATCCAGGTCAAATGAGCTTCCTTCTTCTTTCGATTTGTAAACCATAAGCCCAAGGCGTACTAATTCGTTGACTATCGATGAGTAGTTCATCTCAGAAGATGTGGCCCCTTTTTGTAGCTCTATTTCAAGAATATCATGTATTTCTCGGTCAATTTTGTCTTTAAAGTAAATGTTCTTTCTTGGCATAATAATTTCTCGATATTCTAATGCAGTGCCTGGTGCGGCACTGCAATGGCGAACTTTAACAACTGTCAGTGGTGCAGTGTTCTGGTAACCAACTGATTTTATATATAATCCAACCCTAAATATGTGTGCTAATCAGGCACTATGGTGTGTGTGTATTAGGCACTATGCTGTGTGTGGTTCAGGCACTATCTACTTTTAAGTTACTCTATTAATTGAATACACACAATCCCCATACTTCAGAGTGCTGTATTAGCACACATTGCGGTGCCTGATTAAGCACTGCAATGTGTGTTAGTCCACACACCTTAAGCGCACATACTCAAAAATTACGAAATAATACACACATCATACCACTGAATTTAAATAAAAAATCTGCAAGACGAAGTCTTGCGTGGGGTGTGATGTTTTAAAGGGTTAGTAAAGAGCGGCATGTTAATACCGTCTACCGCTCTGGCATATTTATTTCGGACAGGTGTTAAATCCCTTCAGGAGAGCGCTCACGCGCGTTTGTAGTGAATTTACTTGATTACGACGATCCGCCGGGGTATTTTTTAAAGCGCCTCTCCAGAGCCCGTTTATTTCGCTAAAAGGCCAAACCATGAAAATATCGTTACTGCCTGCTGCTTTACTGACTCTTTCACTATCTGCTGGCGCAGCTCCGCAGATGTGCTTTGATCAGGCCGGGAAAGATTACCAAATTGATCCGCTGCTGCTTATGTCAATTTCGATTAAAGAGAGTCATCTTGTACCGGATGCGATAAATGGATCAAACAGGAATGGAACGGAAGATGTCTGCGGTATGCAGGTGAACAGTTCCCATTACGGTAAACTTAAAAACTTCAATATTACCCGTGAGCGCCTGTTAAATGATCCATGTATCTGCGTTTATACGGGAGCATGGGTACTGGCGCACAACTTTCGGTCATACGGGAAAAACTGGGACAGCGTGGGGATGTATAATACTGGACCGAGCAAAAAGCTCATTGTACAGCGCAAGGCCTATGCACAGGATATCAAAAATATATATCGTGTATTACTGGCCAGAAAAAAGTTACTTTCAGAACGTCTCGCGCCAGTTACGGGAAAGGAGCATGATATTAAAATTGCAGAAACAGCATCGTCACATAGCGTTCAGTAAAAAGCCGCTCTGTTGAGCGGCTTAATTTTCAGGCCTTCAGTTTTGCAAACTCCTCCGCCATTTTCCAGAGCACCTGATTTAATTTGATGTCACCATCTATTCCGGTGACTTCCCGCGTTCTGGTCATCTTCCCTTTTTCCGTTCTGCCACGAATTCCCCCACGGATCACATTTTCCTGCACCACGTTAAACGTGGTCCATAAATCCTGGCCTCTGTCGAGCACACGGCGAGGGTTAATAATTTGCTCCGGTGTAATCGGCGCTGGTTTTCCATCGTATTTAAGTTCCAGGGCGGTCGCACCAAAAAGGCGCTGCTCAGGCAAAGTGAGCTGAATGCTTTTCATGAGGTCTATATTTTCATCAACCGCGTCGAATGTTTTCAGCACCGTGTAAGCGCCTTCAATAACCTGCCCGACAATATCCCCTTTGTGGGGTACGCGGATTTCACCAAAATCCTTCCATGCAACCAGACCATTACTGCAAACCTGACGGAACATGCCGGGGATCATTTTATAGCTGCTTGAACCATCATGGCTATTCAGCAGAATAATTTCCGGTACTTCTTTTCCGTTAATCTGGTCATGACGGCGCAGGCGAAGCATATGCTTTGTAAAGTCGCGTTTATCCTGGTCACGTGTACGTGACTGAGTTGCATAATATGGCTGAAAACCTTCATCACGTAAGCGATCAAGAATGTTAATGGTCGGGATATACGTATAACGTTCAGAGCGTGAATCGTGTTTATCCGATGAGAACGCGCTCGGAACGATGCGCTGTAATTCATCATTCGTCAGCGGACGGTCTTTGCGGATCGAGGTAGGCATACGATAGCGGCTTGCGAAACTGACCATTTTTATTTACTCCTGATTATTTAGTAAGAGATGAAGAAATAACGCGATGAAAATTATCCAGCGGCATTGCAGCTGCCACCGGGCGACCATCTACAAACCAGACAGAGATATAATCCGGGCATTCGTCATTTATTAACGTCAGCTCAGTGGCATTCTCTGGCGGCGTAAAAATTGCCGGTTGTGGCTCCCCTTCCGATGCTGCCAGGACCCAGCAAAACAGATCCGTGAACTGGGACATGGTGAGGTTTGAATCACATCTTCCGGTAGATTCTTGAGCGGCGGTTTTGACGTTGACGTTTCGTGTGTGCATCCTGGTTTTCTCCTGTGGTGATGGTTGTCCATCTCCCTGGTGAGTTCTCTCGCGGCAAAGGGCAAAGGAGCAACGGCGAAGGGCGGAAGGAAAGGGGCGGAGACTAAAGTATTTGCGGCACGCAAAAAGTTTTGGCGGAGTGCATTTCACCCCTTGGATGACGACCCGACGGTGCTACAAGCAGCCCTCCGCGTGAGGACACACGGGGGATGGCTTCACCGGGGGAACAGGATGCACACACCCGACACGTCGGAACGGCGTGGCGCCATTAAAGCGACGGCATCAGCCGGCGCGGTGAAGGCGTTCCGGACGGCACGGCCGGAGAAGCCGCAGCCTCTGACCTTCGCCATCAGACCCTAGCGTCAGCCCGAAACCCGCAGGGGTTCGGCGGAGCCCGGCGGGTGCGCAGCGGCCGCCCTGGCGGAGTGGGGCTCGACGACCGGACAGCAGCGCTGGCCGGGAGCCGAAGGGGGCCATCGCCCTGCCCTGTTTTCGGGTTATGGCCACGGAGCTGCAGTTGAGGAAGTTAACCAGCAGGACGCCGGATATGACGCCCGGGATGAAGAACACAGGAAAAACCAGGCTGAAGCCAGGTACAGGCAGGTAACTCATGGCGCTCTGACTTCAGCAAAATCAGGCAGGAAAGGCAGGAATGTGGACAAGGCGGAGGGAGCAGAGGGGCAGCGCCGAAGGCGCGTCCCCCTTCCCCCGTTCCCCGCAAGGGAACAGACCTTCCGGGTTGTTCATGCATGCGACTGCACCCTTCGGGATGGAAAAAGGGGCTACCGGCGAACCGGCAACCCCTTCATAAAGGCGCTTCAGGCATGTCAACACAGTCTCAGCCCCTGAATGGCGGGGGTTTCCCCCCGCCGGGGTTAGCTACTTAGCGGATTCGTAAGCCATAAAAGCTGCCACCTCCCTGTTCGTGTCCCTGTACCGGATTTCGCAGAGCGATTTCCGTGTCAGGTAAGTGAATATCAGCAGTGTGAGACACACTATTAATACGCACCAGAGCAGGGTATTTCGTGGCAGTTTCATGGCCTTCTTCTCCTGTCAACGCAAAGCAGAAGTGTCACCTTCGGTGCGAAACAGAGATGTCATGCTTTGGTTCAGAGAATGCGTTTGACCGCCTCGCTATATACTTCCGAGCGTTCTCTTTTCCCAACAGAAATCACGAAAACGACAACTTTCTCGTCTATAACCTGGTATACAAGGCGATAGCCTGAAGACCGGAGCTTAATCTTGTAACAATCAGGCATACCACGGAGCTTGTTTGCTTCAATCCGGGGTGACTCAAGTACTTCAACCAGCTTCTTTTTCAACTGTTCACGTACCGTCGAGCCCAGCTTTCGCCATTCCTTTAGTGCCCGCTCGTCAAAATCCAGAAAATACGCCATCAGAGTTCATCCAGCGTCACACGTACTGGCTTAGGATTACGAAGCCGTTCTTTCACTATCTCCACAAGTTCAGCATCTTCATCACTCAGGAGTGTCTGTTTGAACGGCAAGCGTTCATTGTCAGCGATATACTCGAGCATGAGACGAAGCGCTTCAGAAGGAGTTACACCCATTTTTTCAAGCGCGGCGTAAGAACGCGCTTTAAGTTCATCGTCAATACGCAGGTTAATGCTACCCATGTCTTACACCTCTTGTAATTACAAATGTCATTACAAGTATCGCACTACAACATGCTTAGGGCAAGTCACGAAGGAAGTCAGAAAGTAGTCGTAAGAACGGTGATCACTGTCCGCTTTGTGCCAGGAGCAGCCATTGCTAAGTCCATCCTGTATTGTGCAGGTCAGCTCGTTTTTAAAGAGTCCGGCCATCATCTTACTGGTACAGACACCATATACTTTGTGACGGTCAGGCTACATATGCACAACTCAACTTATTCATCTATTTTTTGCTTTAGCATGTCAGTGTTGCTTTCTCGTCGGCGGGTGAGCGGTGACCTGACCTGTCGATAAAGGAACATAGCACGTTTTATGCAACACCCGCATGCGGCAGAAAATTATTGCCGAACGTTTACCCCTGTCAACAAGCTTTACTTTCTGAGGCGCGCCAGCCCGCGAGGAAAACAATCTGAACATCAAACAATTAATGACACAAGAAATACGATTAAAGATTTTTTTGTGCATGCCGATAGTGCTTTTTTAAAAGGAGAAATCTATGTCTGTCACAATTCAGGGAAATACCTCAACCGTTATTTCAAACAACTCCGCCCCGGAAGGAACATCAGAAATAGCCAAAATCACAAGACAAATTCAGGTGCTGACTGAAAAGCTTGGGAAAATCTCATCGGAAGAGGGGATGACGACACAGCAGAAAAAAGAAATGGCTGCATTGGTACAGAAGCAAATTGAAAGCCTCAGGGCTCAACTGGAGCAGTTGTTAAGGCAGCAGGCAGAGAAAAAGAATAAAGACGCGACAGTTCAGCCTGATAAAAAAGAAGAGAAAAAAGACGATACAAATACCGCTGGCACCATTGATATTTACGTCTAAGTGACAGCCGTATTGTGGCCCTCATCGGGCCACTTTTCGCCATCAGCCTTTTCTTTAAAGACATATTATCTTTGTATCATTTCTGATAGTTAACATTACAAGATATAAGTAATGGACGCACTCCCAATTAGTCTATTTAAATCGCCACGAGTTTCACTGACAACCCATGATCAATTATGAATTGCAACTATTTCTGTAGTCACTTTTGTGGGGACAGTCCACAAAACTGCCAACTTCCGCTTCTTGCTCTTAGCGGACATTAGCATAGGCTATTTACCATAACGCCTCATTACGCGCACCGCCCAGACTGACTCAGCGCGTTTCTGGCATATCCCCGGTAAAACAAGTAACAAACCACCCGAAAATGAACACCAGAAACGCGACTTAAGAATCTACCCTATGAATGGATATGCACTCAACCGAATCGATCTTGGTTTCAATCTTTTTTATCGGGATCAGGCTTCTTTTTAGGTAACTTCGGGGGCTTAACTTGCTGATGACTTTGCGTTCGGCGCGTAAGCCAGGGATGGTCAGCTTTAGGTTTAACATAGTATTTTGAGCGTAAATCAATACGGGCATTATCCACTCGTTCATGGACACTCTTTTCATCATCCAGTGGTATAGGCTCCGGGCCATCAACATACTTTTCCCAGCCCAGCGCTTTCCCGTCATACAGAACGTTAATTTCACCGTCAAAGTTCTCGCATACAGTAACAACCGAATGCTTAAGTCGATATCCCCGGCCCTCACTGCGTACCTGAAACGCACTGCTTTTGTACTGGAAAGTGAGATTTTTAGACAGAACGCGCTTCGCCTGTAGGCTGAAGATATAACCCAGTTCCTCTTCAGAATGGTGCACATCAAGATGAGCATTATCAGTAGTACGAGGCGACGTAGCGAACCGGTTGTTATAGGCTTCAATAAAGGTCGGCAACCATGCATTTGCTGTTTCAATATCACTGATATTCTGAAGCCGCATTTCTTTGACCAGCCTGTCCTGTAGTGTCTGATTGGCGCGCTCTACCCGCCCTTTTGCCTGCGGGCTGTTGGCATGGATTGGCTCGATGCCCAGTGTCTTTATCGCACGAGTGAACTGGGTCAGCTCACCTTCCCGCTCTGGGTTATTTACCCTGAATATACTGTGTCTATCAGAGTAGAGAGCGAGCGGTACGCCATGATCATTAAGGTAACCCCGGAGGGTTTCCATGTAAGCCCGGGTTGTTTCAGCAGGCACAAAACGCAACGCCATCAACGCACTGGTGGCATCATCAATGAAAACGATCAGTGTACATCTGGGGCCTCGATTTTCAAACCAGTCATGAGGTGAGCCATCAATCTGGATCAGTTCACCGTAAGATGGTCGTCGCATGCGGCGTTGATATATACGGGCAATTTTACGACGGCGTTCACGCCATAACCCCTCTTCTATCATCCACTTTCTGAGAGTTTCAACGGATAAAGATAAACCGTGTATCTCGCGCAATTTTTCGCACGCAAACGTAGGTCCAAAATCAGCGTAACGGCCTTTGAGGAGTGAAATTACTGTTGCTCTGAATTCAGTAGAAAAGGAATTATTAGGACGCTTTCCACGTCGGTGGGAAACCAGACCAGAAGGCCCTTCATTTCTATACCGTTGCACCAGACGTTTAACCTGCCGAATAGAAATGCCAATGCGTGCCGCAGCTTGTTCCTGAGTAATATGTCGATTAATTGACTCCTGAATAATCTGAAGTCGGTGGAGTTCCTTATGACTCATCGTAACAGTCTCTTTGATCATGAAAAATCCCCCAGAGAATTGTCTGGGGACATTTTAGAATGGTTCAAAGGGGACATTACAGCTTGGTGTTAACAATGGCCTTCTTCTCCTTGCCTTGCGGCATCTAAGAGGCTATCCTGATGTTGTCTAGGCATACAGGTGGCCTCGTGGGTTAATGAAAATTAACTACGGGGCTTTCTGCTTTCTGCCACACAACACGGCAACAAACCACCTTCACGTCATGAGGCAAAAAGCCTCAAGCGCCACGTCGATTATACCGGGCAGGTGCTCTTTCTTACCAGGTATATCCACGCTTTATGCTGCTTAACGCCTGAAATATCTCACGTATCCCCATGCCGCGATCAATACGCCCGTGACCAGCGCAAGATTGGGCAAAATCACGTCCCCGGCACTTACAAATACGGCCTCAGAATTACCTTGCCCCCAGAATGCCAGCTTGTACCCGACGCCCCAGACAAAGAAGATAATCCCGGCACTCAGAACGCCGTATTTAATTACGCAGAGCAGGACTTTATCGAACCAGCCTGGCGTATCACGCCATGTGATAACCATCGCTATCAGACTGCATATGAACAGGCCAGCATAATAGCCTGTCGTGCCTTCCCATTCTGGCGCAGCATGCCTGACGATTAAAAAGAACAGCGCGTACAGTAATATAACGAGCAACCAGTACCTCATAGTCCTGCTTTCCTTTTGTATGGCCATCTGTTCAGTCAGACAGCATTGTATCTGATTCATCGGGCAGACTTGCCATTGAAATACGCCGGACGCGCTGCCAGTTCCCGCTCGATTAACTCATCGGCAAACAAAGGGGCAACACGATTAATCCGTGCCTGCATGTTGCGCCTTCTCACCGCTGCTTTCCGTTCATCGCTCCAGCGCTGGATCTGTTTCTGACCGAGAAAATCCACGCATACAGCGTAACCTGAGCCAGCTACCCAGCGTGACATTACCTCTTCAGGTGCCGCCTGCCCTGCCTCCACGACAACTGAAACCAGCTCCAGTGGACCAGGGCAGGGCATGTGTGGCAATTTCCAGCGCAGGGAATAGCGCCACTTCATACACCGCTCCGATCAGCCAGCTTATTTGGCACCTGCCAGCGTTCAGCGACACGAACATGCTCAGGTGTTTCCCGGACAATAAACGGGATTTCATACATCACTGCATACAGCGGCTCACCGCTGATGCGAAGCCAGTCAAGTTCCTTCAGCGACGCGAACCGCGACTGCCAGCGCCAGAACGGTGCAGCAAGCTCTGCCGCGTCAAACTCGTCGCTCCACCGGGTGTACCAGGTGCAGACGGTTTCCGGTGACTGAAAATTCAGGTCGATTTTCGCCTGCTCCAGCAGGTTCTGGCGCAGTTTCCAGCGCTGTTCGTACTCACGGGACTGGCGGCGAAGCTGACGCGTGGTCTTAATGCCGGACCTGTGCAGCCGTCGCCCCGTGCGGGTGTGCATGACTTCAGGGAATAGCTCGGCCTGCACGTCAATCGTGAGCGGCAGCGGGCAGGCTTCGCCACAGGTGGCAATCATCGTGTTAAGCGCTTCCTCGACCTGTTTCAGGTTCGAATGACGGTTATTTGGCACCCAGTGCAGGCCAGGTATTTTATTGGCCACCGTGGCGTTGAGGCGTCCGCTGCCCGTGAGCAAGCGCAGAAAGATACGCACATACGGCATGGCGGGCAGTCGTGCGCCGCGTTCGCGGGCAGACTCAACATGGCTGATAGCCTGAATTGCAGCCTGACGGGCAGGCTTCAGGGAAACGAGCGCGTGTGAGGACGGGATCATGCTGTCACCCCCACGCTCATCAGGTTCACCACAGTGCTGGCTGTGCAGTTAAAGCGGCGCATACCTGCCAGCTGCGCGATAAGCTGGTTTATCCGGTCAGGCTGGAGCGTGTCGCTCTGGTAAAGGGTACGCACCACTTCACCGCCGGAGGAGAGCAGCACCAGAAGCCAGTAAGGCGAGACTTCGCCGGGGCTGCACACGCACAGATGCCAGTCATCGCTGCCTTCCGCGCTGAAGCGGCACTGGACGGGGAAGAAGCCACCGAACTCGGTGCGGAACTCGGCACAGACGCACCATCCTTCAGGTGTCGACAGAAGGCCGGTCACGGCATCGCTGAGGGCGCGGCGCGCGTCCTCGCCCTGCTGACGGATAAACTCCAGGTCTGTGGCGGTCAGGGTGTTGATTCGGTTCAGGTCATATTGCATGGTCATGTCTTTTTCCGCCGCCCGAAGGCGGCGGCCTCCGGTATTAAGCAGCGTGGTCAGTGGTATCAGCGTCGGATTCAGTGGCTTCTTCAGCCTCAGCGGCTGGCGCAGGGCGCACCATCCAGTCAGGCAGCCAGCCCTGAGCATTCAGATCCTGTTCGGCGGCCTTTGCCGCATCGCGGCGCTTGAGCTTCACAATCTCTCCGGCGCGGGCACTCAGTCCGGCTTCTTCGTAGGCCTTGCCGATCTGGGCGATGGTAAGCTTGCCGAAGTAGCTCTCTGCCCCCGGTTGCCACCACTTGCGCAGGTCAAAGTCCAGCGCCGCTTCCAGCGCGTCCAGTTCACTGGTGTCCGTGCGGTTATACAGGCGTTCCTGAATGCCGTTGATACCGTGCGCTGCACAGAATCCCAGCAGTGTGTTCACCTGCTCGGCTGACCATGACAGCAGCCAGGTGAAATCGAGATGCCAGTTTTCGGGCAGCGTTGCCTGAAGCGCCTCTTTCTGTGCTTTGAGCGCCGTCAGCGCCTTCCCTTCTTCACCGGATGGAGCCAGTGATGCAAGGTGATACTGATTCGAGGTCACATAGGCTTTCAGCGGTTCGCTGCGCTTGCCGTGGGTGCGGTCAAAGAGCGCAAGACACAGCGTCCACGTCAGGAGCGCCACCGATACATCAGGTCGACCCGCCAGTTCCGCCTGAACGGCAAGAGTGCGCTCCGCCGACATGGCCTTAACCAGCGTTGCCGGATAGGCGTCAGCGGGAATGTCAGGCGTGGTGTATCTGATAACGTTCTTTTCACGTTCCTGACGCGCCTGTTCTTCTTCTGCCCGGTCTTCGTCGGTCAGCTTGCGGATACCAGGCTGAACCTGAAAATTGCTACCGTCCCATGACACCCAGATTCCGTGCGCGGCGCGAAATTCCGGCGTGGCTTCGCGATACTCTGCCTCGCAGTAAATGTCATCGATCTGCTGCTGAAGCTCGTATTCGTCATCGCAGGTTTCAGTGGCGTCCCTTTGTTCTTCCAGCTCGCTGACGCGCTTCTGTTCTTCTTCCGTCAGGACAGCTTTCGGCATGGCAAAACGGTAAAGTTCACCGTCCTCACCACTGAAGCTTAGTTCCGTCATACGATACTCAGCCCAGCCCCAGCCCTGCTCCTGCTTAACGCGGGCGGCGAGCACGGTGAGCTTGCCAGCCAGCAGAGATTTCACCAGCGCCGCATCGGCAAAGGTGCTGTCCTTGTCGCTGAACAGGTCTGCGGTCAGCGTACCGCCAGCGGCGGTATAGGCTTCCTCGCCCACATACTCAAACATCGGGTGACTGATGGCCATCTTGTCGTCGGTCACCATTTTGCGCAGGGTCTGTACGGCAGGATCGCGCCACTGTACAACAGCCTCTTTCCAGACCTGCTCCTGACGCTCATGGGTATCAGCAAGTGTCAGGACTTCACACTGTTCAAGGGAGATTTCATCCCGCGCCAGCGCATCCAGCAGGGACGAGGCAAGATTCGCCAGCTTCAGGCAGCGCTGAACGTGGCGCGGGTGATAGCCCATCAGTGCGCCGATCTGAGAAGCCGTTTTACCTTCCTGCTGAAGGGTACGAAAACCGATAATCTGCTCGGCGGGATGCATGTTTTTACGTCGACCGTTCTCGATCATCGAGGCCGCCACAGCCATCTCCACGGGCAGGACTTTCACCGGAACAAACGGCGTGTCTGCATCGAGCACACCGCGCATCACCAGAATGCCTGTGCCTCTGCGGCGACCTTCCCCGCCGACAATGCCGATCGTACCGTCCGGCAGTTCTGCACCGATCAGGTTTTGCAGGATGCCCATTGCCTGAATGCTGTCTGCCATCTCTTCCACTTCCTGATCGGTATGCGGAATGATGCGCGTGTTTAAGCCAGTGTGTGACAGGCGGGAGTACGGGAAGATTTGTACGGGCGTATCAGCAAGCAGCTGGACGAGCTTCTGCTCGGTAGACTGCGCGATTTTTTCCGCAGATTTAGTCTGACGGGTGGTCTTGGCTGGTTTTTTTGCCGTAGTATTGGTGGCGACCATGATTTTTACCTCTCAGTGATAGTTGTGGTTAGCCGTGGCCGGAGTGCGATCCGGTCACGGCACTCGGTTAACCGGTAATGCGTTTCGGGTGTGCTGCCAGTGCTCCAAAGGACGGATAGCCATCAAGAAGCTGCATCATGACTTTTGCCCCTTCCAGCATCGCTTTATCCGTTACGCTGCCGCTGTTTTCACACACGTTGATCGTTGCCACGATCCCCGATTTCACATCTGAAAAACGCTCATACATGCGGTTGCTGAACAGGACTCGTTTGCCTCCTGCCATCACCTGCCAGTTGTTGCAGTCATTAAATCGGGTGTCCACGTTGTCAAACTCGACCACGTGGGTGTCGCTGGCCTGAATGCGCAGCAGCTTCACGATTTCGGTGCTCTGCCCGACCTTACGGGTCGCCGGACGGGTGTTAAGGTTCTGCATGTTTCCTCCTTCTCTGGGTTAAGGCCGGACATCCGGCCTCCGGTTAAAGCTGCACGTATTGCAGATTGCGTTTCAGTTCAAAAAGAAAATCCGGTTCAAACGACCAGGCGCGCCAGTTAAGCGTTCCGTTGGTGCGGATCTCCACCTGCACGTCGCCGTATCGGGATACGTCGGACAAGGTGACGGTGACCCCCGCCTTCAGCGCAGTGGCCTGAGCCACCCACTCCCGTGCGACAGAAACAGGGTTTTGTTCTTCCCCCATCTTCCTGGAAGATTCCTGAGCGGCGGTTTTGACGTTGACGTTTCGTGTGTGCATCCTGGTTTTCTCCTGTGGTGATGGTTGTCCATCTCCCTGGTGAGTTCTCTCGCGGCAAGGGCCGAGTAGCTACGGCCGGGCGGCAGGAGAAGGGCGGAGACAAAAGTTTTTGCGTCCCGCAAAAACTTTTGGCGGAGTGCATTTCACCCTTCGGATGACGACCAGACGGTGCTACGAATAGCCCTCCGCGTGAGGACGCACGGGGGATGGCCTCACCGGGGGAACAGGATGCACACACCCGACACGTCGGAACGGCGTGGCGCCATTAAAGCGACGGCATCAGCCGGCGCGGTGAAGGCGTTCCGGACGGCACGGCCGGAGAAGCCGCAGCTTTTGACCTTCGCCATCAGACCCTAGCGTTAGCCCGAAACCCGTAGGGGTTCGGCGGAGCCCGGCGGGTGCGTCAGCAGCCGCCCTGGCGGAGTGGGGCTCGACGACCGGACAGCAGCGCTGGCCGGGAGCCGAAGGGGGCCAGAAGTGGGATTCTGGTGTTTTCAGAGAATTTGCTGATCGGGTTTCAGAGCCTCCACGCCACGCCACGCCACGCCACGCCACGCCACGCCACGCCACGCCACGCCACGCCACGCCACGCAGGACCGTATCCGTGACAATTTGCCCCCACAATGCCATTCCTCTGCATTTCTCCTGACTTACACCAGGGGCGGGAGGGGGCAGCGCCGCAGGCGCTGGCCTTGCCGCCCCGTCAGCCCGAAGGGATGACTGGGTTTTCGCGCGCGAACAGGCGGCGCCTATGCCCCGCCCGGATTATTTACTTTCCATCCCCCTGACCGCCCTGGAGAATGAAGTGGCCGCAAAGATAGACGGCACACTGGCGGGTAGCCGATTCGCAGATCTCATCCAGCACTTTCGCTGTGGTTACGGGGCTGAGTCCGGATTCGCGACGTCGCTCGTTGATGAGCGTTTTATACTGGCGCAGGATGCTGCGGGTTTCCGGTGACAGTTGCATGGTGTTCTCCTTTTTTCAGTTTCCGGAGGCAATGCCTCCGGCTTCTCAGTCAGGCCTCGAGCGCAGCGCGCAGGCTCAACATGACGTCATTTTCTTCTTTCAGGGTTTCTTCTGCCGATCCGCCGCCATCCTCAGCGCATACGGCGATACGCTCCATTTCCTTCCCTGCAAGCTGCATCACCACCGCAAGCGCCGCAGCCGGAATGGTGACATTACGGTGTTTCCGTTTTTCTTCCACCATCACCTCAACAATGTTGTAGATGAGAGGGACACACCCGGAGGGATACAGCTCTGCCTCCAGTCTTTCCATCACCACGTCGATCTCTTCATCACTGAGATCCCAGTCAATGCAGAGACCGCGAATATCGTTCCGGCTCCAGCTGGCGAATACAAATTTCTCGCCGTCATTATCGTCATCACGCAGCATTTCGATGGCGATCTCTTTTGCTGTACCAATCATGTTTTTCTCCTTTAGTCGGGCGGCATCGCCGCCCATGGTCAGTCAGTCAAGGGCACGCCAGATCGTGGCGCTTTCAGGGTGGGTATCAGCAAATGCCATAAGCTGCTCATAACGGCGACAGAAGTGGCGGCACAGCTCCTCATGGTCATGGTTGCTGTGGTGCCAGCTCCGGTGATTCAGTACCAGCGCCGTGAGGATGATCCCCGCCACTTCCCCGCTGACAGTCTGCTCAAACCAGTTATCCGGATTGCACAGGGTCAGGCTCTCCACGTCAGGCGCCATAAATCCGCCCCCGTCCGGCAGCCGGTAAAACTGCCAGAATCCCCCCTGATACTCGGGGCAGTAGCGCCAGGCGTAGGCGTACACGGACGCCTCGGACGTCATAAAATCGCCGCCAAACAAATCAGGCAGGAAAGTCAGGCGCTGCGCACCCTCAAGACGAACAGCATCACAGGTCACGGTCTGGTTCATAGATCCTCCACGGTTAACATATTCTCGGTTCCGGCATCGCCGTGACGACACGACAGACCGGCGAAAAGCGGAAGACGCAGGGGCGACGCCGCAAGCCGCAGCGCAAAGCCTTCACGGGCTGAATGCACCGTGAAGGGTGCGAACGGGTGAGGACGGAGGCGTCAGCGAACCCTTGTGGTCGATGCGGCCGGGCTACAGTGAAGTCACGGCGCATGCCGTCACCGCACGGAGCTTCTGGGGAGTTTCATTGTCCCGACGTGGCCAGGCGGGCGGCGTCGGATAAAAGCGGAAGGCACTGACGTCCTTATTCGCTGTGGATGGCCACCGGTTGCCGGGGCGTTACCCCGGCGTTCTCTCAGGCGGCCAGCACCTCCTGTAGGGCGCGAACGTTATTCAGCTCATTTCTGACGGATTCCGGCTCCTGCCGCCCGGCTTCCCAGGCCATACCGATCCGGTTTTCCAGCTCGCATTCATAGTTGCGCAGGATGCGGGACAGAAGTACCGCCGGTACACTAACCTCACGGTTTGCCGCTTCGCGCTGGCGGGTCAGAAGCTCGCTGACAGTCTGATTATTTACCCCCTCCTGGCGGTATTGCGTCATTTTCATTTCGCCGAGCGCCTTCATCACCTCCCGGATTTCAGCCCCGTCCGGTTCTGGCTGGGCTTCACGGCAGGCCACGCTAATCCCCTCTTCCGTCCAGACCAGCAGGACCAGGGGTTCGTCAAACGTGAACATGTTTTCAAGCTGTACACAAAGTTCTTCGCGGGTTCCGTACATTGTTTTTTCTCTCTTGTAAGGGGTTACAGGCCGGGCCTCCGCCCGGCAGGGTCAGTCAGTCCTGAAAGGTCTCGTCCAGCACCAGGGCTTCGCGGTAGGCTTCCAGAAGCAGGGTGTTGATCCGGCGCAGGGTCTGCGCTGCCATACGTTCAGTAAGCGTTGCCGCGTCGTGCCGGTGCTGCGATTCGAGGCGGTTCAGCAGCATCCGCACATCACACATGGCATTGCTGAGCGCGGCCACATCCGCGCGCAGGTGTTCAAGGCCCGGGTAATTCATGCTGCCTCCGGCCAGTCAGGGTAAAACGCGCCGTCATTGGCCGCCGGCATCCTTCTCGCCCGTTCAACCTGTGCCAAACGGCGGACGCCGGCGGCGTGGTACTCCTCAAGCATCTCGATCCCGATATAGCGGCGGCTGGCTTCGGCGGCGGCCACGCAGGTGGAGCCGCTGCCGGCGAACGGGTCAAGGACTATGGCCCCCGGACGCGTGAGCGATTCAATCAGCGGTCGCAGGCTCTGCACCGGCTTCTCCGTCGGGTGGTGTCGGTTGCCCGTGTATTTCCAGGGGATCACGTCCGGGATAGGACGGTCCGGGGTTTGCGGCCTCCCCTTCGCCAGCAGGTAGGCGCTCTCATGGGTGTAACCCACGAACGTCGATTTTGAGGCGTAGGACTTGGCAAAGACGATATGGCCAACCACCCGGAAACCGGCCGCTTTCCACGCATTCAGAAACAGATCCGCGCGGTTCCAGGCATAGAAGCTCACCATCAGGCTGTCGTTTTTCAGCACGCGGTACATTTCATGACAGGCGGGCTGGAGCCATTCGGCAGAGTTGTCCCCGGCCAGGGTACGGCCGGTACGGTCCTTATAGCCAACCAGATACGGGGGATCGGTAAGAATAAAATCGACGGCTCGCGCCGGGAAACGGGACATCACCTGCACGCAGTCACCCAGAATATAACGGGACATAGACACACTCCTCTCTGATATGCGGCACCCTCTTGGGCCGTGCCGCCACAAAAACCCGGCTCTGAGCGGAGGACGCAGGGGCGTTCCCGCAAGCCGCAGCGCAAGCCCTTCACGGGCTGAATGCACCGTGAAGGGTGCGAACGGGTGAGGAGAACGGCGATGAGCTTCCCTTGCGGCCGCAGCGGCCGGGTTAGCGTGAAGGCACGGCGTTGAACACGCCGCCGGCTGGCGGCAATAAGGCGGAGGGAACCGACATCCTTTGTTACCGGTTCTGGTAGCTGATGAGTCAGGCAGGGTATGGCAGAATACACACTGATAATGGATCCGCGCCGTTATCTTACATGTGTGCCTTTGATTTCAGGACGTCCCCGACCGGAGACGTCTTTTTTTTGAGTAGGATATATGGCAGGTGAAAGTGAGAAGTGATTGTGCAATCATCTGTGTCGAAAACATCTGATGGGTTTTCACTTACAACGAATTTGACACATTTGAGGACGCTCTTTTCCCGGAAGGCGTCCTGTTTTTTTACGTCAACCCCCCTTCACCCTGTCGATGGCAAACTGCAGCGTGTCCCAGTTAAAACCGATGCCTGCATCGTGGCTGTGGTCGCAGATACGCATGGCTTCTGCAATTTCCTCCTCCGACAGACTGCCATCGAGGGACAGAAAATCATCTTCCAGCCAGAACGTCCCCATACACAGTGCATCCGGTGGGTACTGCTTCAGCCTGGCGATGAGCCCTGCCACCGTCACATCATCACGACATGCAGGACGCGACGGCAGGACGCGATCAGCGATGTCGTTCCAGCACCAGTCATCGTCGTCCGGTACGGGTTCCAGCAGGGTCAGTAATTCCACACCCGGCAGCCGGGAGAGCTGCTCCAGAACCTCCCCCAGAGAAAGTCGCTCTCCGCTGGCATCTTCACTCCACAGGTAATGGTGATTGATATAGACGGCAAACTCGCCGTTATCGAGTTCAATACAGGTCAGTCTGAACATGGTTGTGTCCTCAGCATCCGGCACCCTCTTGCGCCGTGCCGCCACAAAAACCCGGCGAAAAGCGGAGGACGCCAGGGCGACGCCGAAGCCGCAGCGCAAGCCCTGCACGGTGCATTCAGCCCGTGAAGGGCGCGAACGGGTGAGGACGGAGGCGACAGCTTCCCTGGCGGCTGAAGCGGCCGGGTTAGCGTGAAGGCACGGCGGCCTATCTTCCGGGACAACGTTAAACAGGGCGAGATAATTTCACATAAAATTAAAATGTGATTTACATCACAAAACAATACATTATAATCGCCGAAAAATTAAGCGTTTAGTTTTGACGGCAGGGATGAGATGTCACCCTGCCGTTTTTTTCTGAAGTGTACGGGGCCGGATTTAACGCGCAGGAGCAGCACCAATACGTCTCAGCGCATCCTCTACTTCACGCAGTCCAAAAATATCCTCAGGCGGCTGCTCTTTTCCGGACAGGCTACATACCGTAAAGACGGCATTTGATGCGGTTAATCTCTCGCGGAACAACGCCTGCAGTGCCACAACGACCAGCGTACGTTCGTCTCCTGTCAGTTCTTCAAGCTGCATACTGTTTCCTTCAGGTTAATGTTCATATTCATCCCCGCCCCTTTGGTTTTTTCTCGTCAAACGCCAGGAGAACCCCGAGGCCGATCAGTGAGGCATAGCAGACCTGCATCGCGATTGTCACCGGCAGGAAGATGTTATCAACAAGAACGCCGGGAACCACAACGGCCACGCCTGCCAGTATCATTCCCCTGCCGGTCTTTTTGACCAGATCCGGCCACTGAGATTCAGGCACGTTCCGGGCACGCAGAAAGTTATGAATGCACTGCTCTGCCTTTTGTTTAATCACTGACATGTTTTAGTCTCCGAATGCCCGTCGCATATTTTTCTTTATCCTGGTCGCATCACCGGTTACCGGTGCAGCAGGCTCTGCTGGTTTCTCCGGTACTGCAGCCTGACTCACGCCAGCCGTACCGGCCATCTGCTGGACCAGAACCTGCAGCTCGCTGACCGTGCCGGGCGGTACCGGCATGCTGGCCAGCAGACGCGGCAGCTCCGGCGCGGTCGTATGCAGGGCCAGACCGGTGATAATCAGGTTTCTCAGCAGCTCTCCGCGCAGGCGGGATGACACCCCCGTCAGCACACGTTCAACCCGCTCACTGCTCCGGTCATCCAGAAGCGTCAGGGTGTAACGCCGGCGCTGGTATTCAGTATCCGGTGACATGGCCAGAGCCGCCACGCCACCGTCAGGCTCATCAGGAAGTCCTGAGAGTGAAGACCAGGTGCCGGAGACCAGCGCCATCACGGCACAAAGCCGGATGGCGCTCAGATGCCCGTCAAAGAACACCGGGATCAGCGCCGGTAAACGGGCATCCGTCTGGTACATCACCGCCCCGGCGGTGGCGGCGGTCCGGATGAAGTCACCGCGCAGGGGCTGTGAGATGGTGCTGATGGTCGCCATCGCCGCGATGTCGGTGCGATCGTCGCTGTGCAGATAGAAAGAATACTGGCCGTCCGGCACGTTTAGTCCTCTTTATTGTAAAGGGCAATCTCTCTGGCCAGTGCCAGCTGCGGATCGCCGATAACCTCGATACGGTCAGGAGCCAGAGGCCAGGCCTGACGGATAGCCTCTTCAATGAGGGATGCCCCTCCCCCGACCAGGAATACCCGGTTAACGTTCCTGAAGGCCGTCAGCTCACTGGTGACGCGCGCGCCCAGGGAAGTGATTGCCTCTGTAATTTTGTTCAGAACATCGTCGATTTTTCCGGCATCGTTGATCACACGCTGCAGATACTGACGATCGTTGCGGTTGCGGATGACCGTGTCAGCAATAAGCGCGCTGGTTTCGCTGTCTGCAGCCCGCAGCGCGCCTGCAGCTGCGCGGGTGACCTGCGACACGCCGACAGACGGATTGCCGTGTACCGCACTGATATCGTCAAACTGTCCGACAATCACGCCGGCATCGAGCGTGGTTCCGCCGAGATCGATAATCAGGGTGGTCTCTGCGGGACCGGGCTTCAGCTCCGCGAGACGGGAGAACGCCGCCGGCAGTGATTCCGGCATCACCGTCACGTTCGTTACGGTAAAAGCCCTGCCCTTATTCAGCACCAGTTTACGCATCAGGTTTTCCCGTTTGCGTCGGATGTTCTCCTCGTTCCGCTGGCAGTCCCCGTCATAATACTCGCTCAGGGGCAGCGTCACGGTCAGGCTCACCGGCTGCGGCTCAAGTCCGCTGTTCAGCAGGGCATGATGCACGGCCAGCAGGTTGAGATCACCGTACTGATATTCCACGTTTGTTGTCGGGATGGCATCCCGGCTGACGCTGTCCCAGGTATATTTCAGCGTGCCCACCTCATAGTTGAACGTTGCAGCACTGAATTCCGCCACTTTCCAGCCATGCCGGAAGGAGTTAGCAGAAACCCGGGTCTGCAGCTCGTTTCCTTCAAACCATGCCAGCTTAACATTAGTTGAACCATCATCGCAGTAAATATTCACCATTATGCTCCGTCAATTACACTCAATTTGATACATATTATAAGAGCAAAATGGAAAAATAAAAGCCTTATTTCTCATAATGAGAAATACAAAATAATCAAAATGATATTACTGAACATTTTGAGTAGCTTAGGTTACTCACTCTGTTCATGGCGCAGGCGATCTGGATTATCCTCACGCTGTTAAATATACTGTATGCATAACCAGTATATTTAGACGTCAGGAGGAAAGATGAAACTGCAGCTTTTCAGCACCGGGAAAGAACTCTCGCCACAGGCCCATCCGTTGTTTGCAGACCTGGCCAGCTGCGGTTTTCCCAGCCCTGCAGCTGACTATGTCGAATCCGATCTGGATCTCCATGATTACTGCATACGGCATCCGAGCGCGACTTACTACCTTCGCGCCAGCGGAGACAGCATGGCCGACGGCAGCCTGTACAATGGCGATCTGCTGGTTGTGGACTGTGCCGAGAAGCCCCGGCATGGCGATATTGTTGTGGCCAGCGTGCAGGGGGAGTTTACTGTCAAACGGCTGCTGCTGACGCCACGACTGACGCTGCAGCCCATGAACGCCGCCTGGTCGCCGATTTATCCCGACCCGGACGATCTGGATATCTTTGGCGTCGTCACGCACATCATCCACCGCCCGAGGGAGATGTACTGATGTTTGCCCTGGCCGATGTGAACAGCTTTTATGCCAGCTGCGAACGCGTTTTCCGCCCGGATTTGAAAGGAAAGCCGATCGTCGTCCTGAGCAACAACGACGGAAATGTGATCGCACGCAGCGCCGAGGCGAAGCCCTGGATAAAAATGGGCACCCCGTGGTTCCAGATAAAGAACGAGCTTTACCCGGAAAAAATATACTGTTTTTCAAGCAATTATGAGCTTTACGCTTCGATGTCGGCGCGCGTGATGAGCTGTCTGGAGGAGCTGGCGCCCAGGGTGGAACAGTATTCGATTGACGAGATGTTCCTCGACCTGACCGGCGTGGAGCACTGCATGGCTCTGGAGGACTTCGGCCGGCAGCTGCGCCAGCACGTATATGACTGTACCCGTCTGACCATCGGAGTGGGGACTGCTCCAACAAAAACCCTTGCAAAATCAGCACAATGGGCCTCAAAGGAGTGGAAACAGTTTCGTGGTGTGCTCGCCCTGACTCAGGGTAATCCTCAGCGAACGCGGAAACTGCTTTCACTGCAGCCGGTCGAAGAGATCTGGGGCGTGGGAAACCGTATTGCACGCAAGCTCAATGTTCTGGGCATTAAGACCGCGCTCGACCTGGCCCTGACGAACCCGGCCTTCATCCGCAAAAATTTCTCCGTCGTTCTCGAGCGAACAGTACGCGAACTGAACGGGGAAAGCTGCATGTCGCTTGAGGAAGCACCACCGACGAAACAGCAGATCGTCTGCAGCCGCAGCTTTGGAGAGAAAATCACGGAGTACGATTCGCTCCGCCAGGCTGTCTGTCAGTACGCAGAGCGGGCCTCAGAAAAGCTGCGTAAAGAGCGCCAGTACTGCCGGCATATTTCCGTATTCATCAAAACGTCTCCGTTCGCCGTTAAAGAGCCTTACTATGGCAACGTGGCCACGGAGAAACTGCTTACCCCCACTCAGGACACCCGGGACATCATTGCGGCCGCCACAACGGCTCTGGGGCGTATCTGGAAGGACGGACACCGGTATGCCAAAGCCGGTGTGATGCTGAATGACTTCACCGGCTCCGGCGTTTCGCAGCTGCAGCTGTTCGACGAACGTCCTCCACGTCCTCACAGCGCTGAGCTGATGAAGGTTCTCGATGGCATTAATCATTCCGGGCTGGGACAGGTCTGGTTTGCAGGACGAGGTATTGCGCCTGCATGGCAGATGAAACGCGATATGCTCTCCCCTGCGTACACCACCCGCTGGAAAGATATCCCCATAGCGAGGATCGGTTAAATTTCGCCTTTCAGAGAGAGCCAGTAGTGCTCGCCGCAGCCGAACGACAGGGCGAAGCCCGCGAGTGAGCGAGGAAGCACCAGGGAACTGCACGGACAAATTCTGCTTACGCTCGGTGTTTAATGGATACCCCACTCTGTTTATCCACTTATCCACGGGCATATTTTTATAAGATCTTTTTAAAGGGTTGTTAGGTTTACCTTTTTAGAACACCTCTCAGCCCTTTATTCATGCGGGTTTGAGAAGGATCTGTGTGACAATCTGCCCTTTCAGTGTGACAAATCACCCTCAATCTCCATCTTAAAGTGTGACAGATTGCCCTTAACCCTGTGACAAATTGCCCTCATGATTTGTTGTATTCCACAAAGTTATCCCAACCTGTTGACTCTTTTTCAATTAGTGTGACAATCTAAATTCCTGTCACACTTTACACGGACCTGTCATGACGGAAGTTGCGGTTATCAACCATAAAAAACGTAAGAATAGCCCGCGAATTGTCCAGTCAAACGAACTGACTGAGGCGGCATACAGTCTATCTCGCGATCAAAAGCGTATGCTTTATCTCTTTGTGGACCAGATCAGAAAATCTGACGGTACGCTGCAGGAGCATGACGGTATATGTGAAATTCAGGTCGCCAAGTATGCGGAAACCTTCGGGTTGACCTCCGCCGAGGCAAGCAAAGATATCCGTCAGGCTCTCAAGGGATTCGCGGGTAAAGAAGTGGTCTTTTATCGGCCTGAAGAGGATGCCGGGGAAGAAAAAGGTTATGAGTCCTTTCCCTGGTTCATCAAACGTGCCCATAGTCCCTCCAGAGGGCTCTACAGCGTTCATATTAACCCGTACCTCATTCCTTTCTTTATTGGCCTTCAGAACCGTTTCACACAGTTCCGACTAAGTGAAACGAAAGAGATCACCAATCCCTATGCCATGCGCCTGTACGAGTCACTATGCCAGTACCGTAAGCCGGATGGCTCTGGCGTGGTATCCCTGAAAATAGACTGGATCATGGAGCGCTATCAGCTTCCGCAAAGTTATCAGCGTATGCCGGACTTTCGCCGTAGGTTCCTGCAGGCGAGTGTCGATGAGATTAACAGCAGAACGCCAATGCGCCTGTCTTATATAGAGAAAAAGAAAGGACGCCAGACGACTCATATAGTCTTTTCTTTCAGCGACATAATGTCGATTACACCTGAGTGAGTTTTGAGGGTGATTTGTCACAATTAGCAGGGTGGTTTGTCACACTAGAGTTAAAGCTCTCAGGGTGATTTGTCACATAACAGTTTGTCTTCCTTTGCCCTGACTGGTTTTCTGGAACTACATGGTTCCAATTTTGTGCTTTAAATACACTTAATGAGGGCAATTTGTCACATTTAGTTCAGTGCAGCTTGTCACATCTCCCCTCAGCCCTGAGTGTCGTTTGTCACACTTAAGTGCGTCCTTTCCACTTCTGGCTGAGGGTGCATTGTCACTATTTGAATTCAAAACCGCTGCCTGAACTATTTGTGCATTTTCCCTGCACTAAAGATGTGTTTGAGCAGGAAGCTGTTAAATGTCCTGTCTAAAGGTTCTGGCCAACCCGGAGGATCAGTTAAGAGCACACCTTCCTGCTCCATCCAGCTATGTGTTTGCAGTTTACGCTCGACATACTCCTCGGATTCAGAGCCCATTGTTTCGATGATGAAAGTGGTAACTATGTTTTCTTTGCTCGGAACCACATTCAGTATGAAGTCAGGATGAATGACCTCCTCCACCCCATTTTTAGTGCTTTTAGACGTGAAAAGTGGCTTGCTGAGGCTGATAGCATCCGGATGATTTTCCTGACGGCCAGCATAGCTGCTGGCGTTTATTATTACCTTCAGTGTGTCGCGTTCTTTGTTGCTATCCACAGGCACAGGATTATCAAGCGTATACGCAGCATGCGCATAGCCCTCATGGCAGTAAACCTTGCCATCCCTACCTCTGCGGTATTCCAGAATTGCCCAGTATGGGGCCCGACTGCCAGTGTTGTAGGTGCTTTCTCCATTGATACTGACTCGGGCTTCAGGCCTATGGATAAAAGTATTACTCCGAACGCTAAAGGTTACTTCTTCCCGATTGGCATCGGTCGCAATACCAATGATATACACGCATGCCTCCTTATCACTGCTATCAGTCTGCAGTGAGACTTCCAGCTGAGTCAGCATGTCGTTAATCCGTTCGAGGGACAGCCAGGGTGCGCAACTGAACAGCATATTAAGCTGTGTTCCGTTGCCCATTGTATGTTCATCCAGAACTTCTTTTATTCTTTTGACCGAACCGACTAACCCCGGACTTTTGTATTCAGGTACTAGTTCAAGTTGGTTCAGGCCAGCTGCCTGAATGAGAGTCAGCAATTTTCGGCCCAGAGCCGGAATGGGTTTAAGAGTTTTGCGTCGACGCTTACGGAGCACTACCGGCCCTTCCACAGCGGTGATTTTGGTGTCTTTCTTCTTGTCAGGTAACCAGTCATTCCCGCCAACCGGATTTAGTGGGCTGGTTTTTCCTTCTGTGATAGTGTTATCAGCATCCTTACTTTTCTTTAGCCTGAACAAAGGGCACTGTTCATCATGCTGTCTTGTCGTCTTGACGTGGCGTAACCTGGCAACGTTAACCTCGCAGTTAAAAGGACCTTCAATGTTCGGGTCATGTTCGACGCAATCGCATTTTAACCACAACTTACGGCGGTCCATTTCTTCAAGCACAGAATTTGCTATACGTAAATCAGCCTGAGCGGGTTTTCGACCGTTGCTGAACACATGCAGCAATGCCTCTCTCTCTGCCAGATTCAGTTTCCTTTCAAGCCCTCCCCTTGGATTTTTTTTCCACACCAGGTCCATTGCTTTACTCCTTCACTCAAAAGTGCGATTACGATAACAAGATAATATTTTGTTATCGTAATATCTTGTTAAGATCGTAAGATAATAATATTGTATTTTAATGCATTGAATTTAATGTAATTGTTAACATATTAAGTTAATATGATAACAAAATATCAACTCAGGCGCATATTGAAAATTAATGCTTGTTATCCTATTATCTTAATAAGATAACAAACAAGGTGTGCGGAATATGATCATTGTTCTTGGTAGTCAAAAAGGTGGAGTAGGTAAAAGTACGCTCGCAGTTTCCATCGCTGCATATCTTATGGCATTAGGAAAGCGAGTTCTCATTGTAGATGCCGACGATCAAAAATCAGTGCTAACCTGGTATAACAATCGACCAGAGAACTTGCCTCATATGCCTGTGACTGGAGCGTCCGGCAACATCAAAGCCATGCTTAAAGAGCATGAAAAGTCTTATGACTTTGTAATCGCCGATTGTGCTGGCCGTGACAGTGCAGAGATGCGAAGTGGATTAATGGCTGCAGATGTGTTTATTTCCCCTTTACGACCGTCCCAAATGGATTTGGATGTTGTACCTCATACATGCTCTGTTTTTACTGCTGCTAAAGATTTCAACGAGTCTGTACGTGGGTATTTAGTGTTGAATATGACACCAACTAACATGTTCGTTAATGAAGCTAATCAGGCGGCGGATGTTCTCAAAGACTTTCCGGAAATGAATCTGTCTAATGCTCGCGTATGTGACAGAAAAGCTCACAGGGATGCCTGGGCCGAATCAATGACTATTTTTGAAACACAGAACATCAAAGCCCAAGAAGAAATTGAAGCTCTGGTTAAGGAGATCATTCTGTGAGAAATAGAGCACATACGCCGCCAAAGGATGAAGCTTCGTTTATAAACGGAGGTTCAGCTGGCCTTACTGCAAAAAATCTTGACGAACCAAGTAATAAACCTGCGACTAGTAAAGCAAAACCAGTCAGCATCTCTCTTGCTGAAGAGAATCTTAGCTCAATTGATAATGTCATAAGGGAAGAGATGTTATCAGGGAACAGGAGAGTCAATAGATCAGATGTAGTTAGAGCTGCAGTGATGGCGTTAGAAAATTTATCGCGAGAAGAAATATCTCAACTCATTGAAAAATCTAGATTAAAATAATAACTTAATAACTTAATAACTTAATAACCCATTAAGATAGCAAGATAATAAATTACTATCTTGCTATCTTAATCATCTATTTTTTAGCAACGCTACCGCCTCATCGCCCGGCATCTGGAACTGCACCCGGTGCCGTGCCGCGACATCGAGCGCAAACACCTTCGTATACACCTCAGTCGAACTGATGCTCTTATGCCCCATCAAACTCTGCAGCACCTTCAGTGGTATACCGGCATACAGCATGTGCATCGCGTAGGAATGACGGAACGTGTGCGGGGTCACCGGCACGGAGAACGTCACCCCGTCGGCCGCTGCGGCTTCAACTGCTTCGCTGAGCCAGGTGCGAACCGTCCGGTCGGTGATCTCCCAGATGCGTGCCTTCTCGGTTCTGCCGCTTCGCTTATTACGTCGTTCAAGAGGAATTTTCAGCGTGGCCACCATCATCTCCAGTTGACCGACATAGTTCGCATCAGAAAGCGGTACCAGCCGGTGAGTCTGACTGCCGACGGGCGCACGGCCAGCCGTTCTGGCGGCTTTTTCAGCCCTTTGTTTGAGTGTGGCCAGCTGCACGAACGGGTAGGGCGGTGCCAGGGAAAAATCACTCCGGGTCAGGGCCAGTGCTTCGTTAATACGGGCGCCGGTGTTCCACAGGGTAGCAAGAAGCATCTTGCGGTGAAGGTCGGGCACATAGTGGAGCAGGGCACTCACTTCCGGGGCCAGCAGGTATTTCGGCAGTTCGTCCTGAACCAGTGCCATCTGACGCAGGGCCAGCGCCGCCGGATAGTCGATAGAAACTGGTAACTGAGTACCTGTGGCCGAATACCCTCCCAGGGTTACGAGTCCGGTCATCAGGATGATTCTCTGCCCGGGGATATGCGCAGTGCTGCCGCAATGATTTCCCGGTTTTCTTCTGTACGCGAGTTACCAAAATAGTCCACTTCCAGACGCAGGGAATGATCTGCAGCCTCTATCAGATCCGACACTTTCTGCAGGGCGCTCTGCAGCTGCGGCGCTGATATCACTCGTGGCACATCATGCTCATCCACACCGTTGCGGTGTACCAGATCGTTTCGCCAGTCTGCGATGATACCCAGCGGCTCAGTTGGCCAGACGGGCGGTATATGAAGCACAGTCTCGAAATAGCGCTCAATGGTTTTTACGTTATGAAACGTCATCCGGGAAACAAAATTCTGCGCCGCAGGCCGGAACAGAGAAAGAGCCATGTCACGGGCAGCATGTTTTACCGGATTTTTGATTTTATCGGACTTCATATAAAACTCATCCCTGAACCGTGTAAGCGGCAAGTCCTCTTCCAGCAGAGCCCTGGCGCAGTACATCAGGTACGCCTCCATGACCGTCACGGCATGGACGAAAGACATCCTGTACACCAGTTCAGGCTGCTCTGTATCGAGCAGGGTATACAGCCCCTTCAACTCCTGCATGGCGTGTAGGTAACGCTGATGAACATTGTTTAGGGAAGCCACAAACAGCCCGTGTTCATGATCCCACTGAGCCTGATCGGCGAGATACTCCTGTTCCCAGCAATAAAGGTTAGCGGCCTGTTCCCATTCTTCTGAGCCGGGGACAACATCCGGATAATTTTCCGCAAGCCATTTATCAAATCGTTCAGATTCAATATCCATCATCTGGTCTTTCATGCTTCCCATAATGCCAGTACCCTTCTGTATGGTTCTGTAAATGAAAAATCCCGCCGTTCATACTGACGCCGCGCTACCACGGAACGACTCAAAGGCCAGCAGGGCGTCCGTCCTGGAGGGCAGCTCGATACAGTCCCCGCGCTGCGGGTCGATCTCTTCATCTGTGGCCTCGTTATACCGCATACGCAGCCGCCATCCCGTCACGGGAGGTGCGTTCTGTATGGCCAGCACCATCCCTTCCGGCGACAGCAGTTCACGGAGGGTGTAGCAGGCGCCAATCCGGGTCGAATCCCGCAGCCACATCACGGGGTACTCACTGACCAGCTGGCCATACACACATTCCGGCGTATGGAAGTAATTCCCGTCCGCCCTGCATAAATCACACATAATCCCTCCTTTACTGAGAAATCCCGCCTTGCTGAAAGCGTCTTCCTACAGGCGTCGGATTATTTTCCGGGACGCATTAACATCGTGCTTCACCTTAAAAGGGTTGTCTTCAATACCAGGTTCATCACTGACGCAGTCATCGCTTTCACGCCGGCGCCATCCTCCCATAGGTTCAACGAAGATCCCGACGACGTATCCTTCCTGAGTGAGTAAATGTTTTGCCGGTGGGATCTGGGCGACCCCTTTCAGAACCGGATATTCAGTAATTCGCTCATAGATGACATCGTGTCCTTCATCATGGAGTTCCTGAATTAACGCGTCAGCTGTTATGTATTTCGATACCTGCATTCAAAGATCCTCCTGAAGCATTTGAAGAGATACTCATGGAAATAATCACCATGCGCAATCATTCCCTGCTCACACGCCTGAATGTCACGCTTGAGGATTTTCCCCTGCCGTCATCATTTTCAGGCTGATAATAAGCAGCCATATAGCCACGTCGTTAAATTACCGGATGGCCGTTTCGGTGTGATCCGATTTTTTGCGTATTCAACAGTTTCCGGAAGTGTACCACGCACACGAAATAAGCAAAGCGGCAATATCTGCCCCTGCGCGACGGGTCACGGGGAAGGGGGTAAACACAACATATAGAAGAAACAGCAGCTGACAGAGTGGCACATCTTGTGTTTCTGCGCCGCAGCGCGCCCGTGCGCCTGAGGCAGATCCGGAACTCAGGGTTTTCGGATCTTCAAGACGAAGGAAAGATACTGCTGCATATTAAGCAATAATGTAATGAGATTATTGTTATTAAGGTATTAATAACCAAAGCGCACAAAAACATTATTTTTGTTGCCAGTTCTGCATTAATACACCAAAACAAATTCCGCGATCTATCCCGTCCTGTCATGTCAGGTTTAGCGCGCAGGAGTGGTTAAGATAAATCTGATCGGGATGACATAACCCGAATGCAAAGTGGGCTACGATGGAAAGACTGGGCAAACTCAGGGACAACAAGGAGAAAAAAATGGCTCAACTCAGGATCCGGGGCGTCAGAAGCTACGCGCCTGACAGGGATATCTGCTTTGATCTCAGCAGTAAGGTGACACTCATCTATGGCCAGAACGGCTCAGGAAAATCCACGGTATCAGGCTATTTCTATGACCGGCAGGCGGATAAATACCGGCACTGCACCTTTGAGAGCCCGCACGTCAGCCACTTTCAGGTCTTTAATCAGGAATACATTGACAGTAAGTTCACCCGTTCTGACTATCAGCCCGGGATCTTCACCCTCAGCGAGGCCAATCAGGAAAGCCAGGACAAAATAAACAGTAATAATAAAGAAAGCGCAAAACTGAGTGCCCGGACAGATAAGCTGAATGAGGAGATCGCCGAGAAGGAAGGTATGAAGGAAACGGTCACTGACAGCTGTGCCAAAGATATTTTCAACCGGACAGTCAATGACAGGAAAATCCTCAGCGATTTCCTGGATGGCGCTAAAATTAAACGATCGTTTTACGAACGTATGGTGGCAACACCGCTGTCGGAGGTTAGCACCACGGCTGAGGCGCTGGCGGATAAATGGCGGATGTTAAGTCAGAGCGAAGGAACGCTTGTCGCCGAAATTCATATTCCCCCGACAACTGTTTTAACGGAAGACACCCTGACACTGATGCAGGAACCCGTGATGCCTGCAAGCAGTACGCAATTCTCTGCTCTCATTCAGAAGATCGGTAATGCTGACTGGGTGCGCCAGGGACAGCAGTATATACACGACGATATCTGCCCATTCTGCCAGCAGTCCCTGGATGTCACGGCCTTTTCGCGCGAACTCATTCAGATGTTTGATGAGTCATACCAGACGTCTCTCGGGGCGCTGAGCCAGGCCGCAGAACGACTTGCTCAGGACTGTGATGCCCTGGCCGAATTAGAACGCCGTGTTACGACCCATGCTTTCGTTGATGAGGACAGTCAGATTTTAAGCCTGGTGAAAACGGTCAATAAAGGCTTCCGGATCCTGTTACAGCAGCTCCTTACTAAAATTAAAGAGCCTTCCCGGAAGGTACAACCCGAGAACGTTCAGGATCCCCTGGTGCAGCTCCGGAAGGAAGTGGACGTTTTAAATATCCGGGTACGGGAAAACAACCGTCTTGCTGAAAACTTCAGTCAGGAAAAACAGAACCTGTATACGGAAGTTATGGCGCACCTCAGGGGAATTTGTGAGGAGTTCTTTGCCGGGCGTGACCGGCAGCTTGGCGAACTGCAGAACGAAATCGACACCAGATTGCGTGAAGTCGGCGCCCTGGCTGCCAGTAAGAAAACACTGGATGATGAGACGAACAGGCTGACCGGACAGCTCTCCGACATCCAGCCAACCATTAACAGTATCAATGCGAATCTCAGGCTGCTGGGGATCACCGGCTTTGAAATCATCTGCCATGATGCAGAGATGAAACTGTACCGTCTTCGCCGGGGAAGCGAGCCAGAAAAGGCGGAAGTCTTCAAATCCCTCAGTGAGGGTGAGAAAACAATGGTTGCTTTTCTCTATTTCATCGAATCGTGTTCGGGCAGTCTTACCCCGGAAACCATCCATCCGGAAAATAAACTCATTGTGATTGATGACCCGATTTCCAGCCTGTCACATAACTATATCTATGAAGTTGCAGCACTCATTAAGCGGAAGATAATTAAGGCCGCTGCAGCGAGACATGTGGTGATACTGACGCATAATATGTTTTTCTTCCAGGAGATGCTGCTGAACAGCGGCCGCCTGCAGGATGGCAGGAAAGCGCCAGCAAACTGGTCGCTGTTTCGCATCATCAAGTCGGATTACAGTTCCTGCGAAACGCTTTCCATGCATGAAATGCTCAATGAATATCAGGCGTTATGGCAGACACTGAAAGACGTCAGGGATGCGAAAACCCAGCCCGTGGTGCTGTTCAATACGATGAGGAATATTCTGGAGTATTATTTCAGCTTTTCCTGCAAGAATGAAAAGCTTAAAGAAGCCCTGGAGTCTCTGGCAACGGAACACAGCGATGCCGGAGAATATGATTCATTTTACCGGGCCATCAACCGCCACTCGCATTCGGACGGTAGAAATCTTTTCTCAACCGGCGTCATCGATAAGGAACGCTATCTGAACATGTTCAGGAAAGTGTTTATTCACACTGATGACCATGAACACTATCTTGCCATGATGGGTGAATCCGAAGAACGGCCGGAAACAGAGGCGTAAACAAAGAGTATCGTCACCTGCGGGTACCGTTCACTTAACGCGTCGGGAGCGAGCGCATGTGATTACGCACATGCTCTACGCGCCCGAAACGAAAACGTGTATACCGTACAACGGGTACAATTTTCGGTTTCATGGCGGGTTTCCTTTTACAGTCCGGCTACTGCCGGAAGTCCCTGTAACCATTTACAGGCGGTAAAAAGCGCAGAGGGGAACACCCGAGGTGACGACAGCTGATTATAAGCCCCGTTCCGGTTTGACGTAAATCATTTCCACATTTGAAAAAGGGAAAATCAGGGCTCCCATTCTGTCCGGGAGCTAACTGCGATGTGCATCCAGCTTTGAATAACCAAACCTAATGAAAGTCACTGCTCATGCTGTTAACGGCCGTCCCGCATTCAAGTTCCCTCCAGGCAGCCGAGCGTGATATTTCCGACTTTGCCTATTTTTCAGATCTCGGGAGAGGAAGAGAGGAATTATTGCAGCATGGACACAAAAAACGAGTAATTGTTGCGATGAGAGGATTATTGCTCCATGAGCAAATATAAATGACTTTATGCGCCATGAGGTTAAATATATTGTTCCTGCCGTCCGGCTGAACCCCGGGGCAGGGGATCAGCCGGGAAGGAAAGCGTCACGGTTCTGCTTTCCGGGAGAGGGTCTTTCGTTTTTTCTTCAGGTACATCACTTCGTCACATTTGCCGATCATTTCCGCCAGCGTCGCGTACTGGTCTGCGTTATTGATCAGTTCGCCAAAGGAATAATTGATGTTGTAGGGCTTACCCGAGGTGTCATTGTAATGATCCAAACTGGCACTCAGCGCTTGCAGAAAAGAACTCGTGTTCCCGTTTCGCCGGATCAGGGCGGCAAACTCATCCCCGCCGAGGCGGCCTGCTATTTCGCCCGGTTCGAGGTGCTGATGTAAAAAGCCGGCAAAAACCTTCAGCACCTCGTCTCCCTCTGCGTGTCCCCAGAGATCGTTCACCGGTTTGAACCTGTCCAGATCGAAATAGATGAGGCTGAACGACGCATCCTGCCGGTTCATCGCGCGGAAGAGTTTTTCGCCGGCGCGGTAAAACCCGCGCCGGTTGGGAATGCCCGTCAGGCTGTCCGTCATGGCCATGCTGATGGCCTCGAATTCGTCTTCCACGATACAGGCCAGATCCCGGAGGGACGCAATGTCATCATCCGTGAAGGCGCGGGGAACGGTGTGGATCAGGCACAGCGTGCCGGCCACCGTGCCGTCGGGCAGGTTCACCGGCTGGCCGGCGTAGAACCGGATGTGGGGCTCACCGGTGACCAGGGGATTGTCACGGAACCGCTCATCAGCAGCTGCGTCGTGAACAATGAAGGGCCCCTCCTGCAGAATGGCATGCCCGCAGAACGAGATGTTACGCGGGGTTTCGCGCACGCCGACGCCCTGGCAGGCGAGGAGCCACTGGCGCTCGCGATCCAGCAGGCTTATCAGGGCCACCGGGACCTGAAAGGCTTTGCGGGCCAGCCGCGTCAGGCGTTCAAAACGCTCATCGTCACGGGTATCAAGAAGGCCGGTAATATACAGGGACTTCAGCCTCTGTTCTTCATTCTCCGGTATACCGGGTGCCTGCATGTAATCTCCTGGTATGTACAAAGTATATATGCAGATGAAAAGGTGTTTGGATCTGACTGAGTGTAATTATAGTTCACGACTTATCTGCCAGCGGCTGAACTTCAGGTACAGGAATTCACGTTTATCACTCGTACTAGACTCTCCGGAGGACCAGGGGAATGACCGGGTCTGTTACGGTGAGGGAATCTGTAAACCTCAGGATTTTTGCCGGGAAAGTACGTACAACTGCTATCTTGATTAGTAAATGTTAAAATTTGTAGGTATCCACCCGTTAAACAAAATGATTAATATTTAAAAATACTCGTTGAACACCCGTGCCGTAATAATGAAGTACATTAAAAACGTTATCCGGTCATGTGAAGCTGAGACCGTCTCTTCGTCATGTAAAATGCCGTACTTTCTTTGTCGTGAAGAATTACCGGGTTAAGTCCATAAGGTTGAGAGGAAGTCTGCTGATGTGATACGCTCAAGGCGAGATTTATCTCAGTGAGAACTCACGGCAACAAAAAGTTTTTGGACAACAAAACACAAAGTTGTTTTGGACTGTAGGAGTCCAAGAGACAATGACATTACATACAACGCCGTGTAACGGATTTTACATTATTACAAAGCCTGTGTTACAAGAGAGTTATGGACATGATTGAAAAAATATGTGAAGTAATTGATGGTGAATACGTCTGTGATATAGATATTAGCGTTGAAGAATGGAAGATTTTATTAAGGGATAAAAAAGTTTTTGATGACAAAAGTATTGCAGCGTTAAAAAAATGGTTCATTGAGCCAGACCATTCCTGTACATGTTTCGATATCGGCAAGAAGTACGACCTGCACAGTATGAGTGCTAATGGTGTAATCAATGGGTGGCTTTGTTGAATAAATCGAACTTTTGCTGAGTTGAAGGATCAGATCACGCATCTTCCCGACAACGCAGACCGTTCCGTGGCAAAGCAAAAGTTCAAAATCACCAACTGGCCCACCTACAATAAAGCCCTCATCAACCGTGGCTCCATAACTTTCTGGCTGGATGATGAAGCTATTCAGGCCTGGTATGAGTCAGCAACACCTTCTTCACGAGGCAGACCTCAGCGCTATTCTGACCTTGCCATCACGACTGTGCTGGTCATTAAACGCGTATTCAGGCTGACCCTGCGCGCTGCGCAGGGCTTTATTGATTCCATTTTTTCTCTGATGAACGTTCCGCTACGCTGCCCGGATTACAGCTGTGTCAGCAGGCGGGCAAAGTCGGTTAATGTCAGTTTCAAAACGCCCACCCGGGGTGAAATCGCACACCTGGTAATTGATTCCACCGGGCTGAAGGTCTTCGGTGAAGGCGAGTGGAAAGTCAAAAAGCATGGCCAGGAACGCCGCCGTATCTGGCGTAAGCTGCATCTCGCCGTTGACAGTAAAACACATGAAATCATCTGCGCTGACCTGTCGCTGAACAACGTTACGGACTCAGAGGCCTTCCCCGGGTTAATCCGGCAAACCCACCGGAAAATCAGGTCAGCCGCCGCCGATGGCGCTTACGATACCCGGCTATGTCACGATGAACTGCGGCGTAAGAAAATCAGCGCGCTTATCCCTCCCCGAAAAGGTGCGGGTTACTGGCCCGGTGAATATGCAGACCGTAACCGTGCAGTGGCTAATCAGCGAATGACCGGGAGTAATGCGCGGTGGAAATGGACAACAGATTACAATCGTCGCTCGATAGCGGAAACGGCGATGTACCGGGTAAAACAGCTGTTCGGGGGTTCACTGACGCTGCGTGACTACGATGGTCAGGTTGCGGAGGCTATGGCCCTGGTACGAGCGCTGAACAAAATGACGAAAGCAGGTATGCCTGAAAGCGTGCGTATTGCCTGAAAACACAACCCGCTACGGGGGAGACTTACCCGAAATCTGATTTATTCAACAAAGCCTCAATGGGTTGGGTGGAAGAGTTCAGAAGCAGCTTGGCCGATTCGAGGTTAAAGGAGTCGGAAAGATTGCTTCCGGGACAAAATTCATTACAGTCATGAAAAGTAGAGAAATTAAAGGAAACCCAAAGCGAAATTTATGGACTATCCGTGAAGAACTTGTTCAGGCAATAAAAGAACTAGATTTTTTTAGTACGAACGAAAGCTCAAGCATTGATTTTTACTCAGATAATGATTTGATCACTGCTCTAGAAGAAAGTAATCACTTTGACGTTACTCAGACATTTGAGTATAGCGAAAAAGCGAAACCTAAGAAAGCTGCAATAGAAGTCAAAAATGGACTCTCATACCCAAGAAGTAAATCTGTTTCAAAAAATGCGCTTAACAAAGCTGATTATAAATGTGAAATTAATTGCGACCATCCAACGTTCAGAAGGCGAAACTCTCCTCTAAATTACACAGAACCTCATCACATTGCCCCGATGTCAAAGCAAGACTATTTTGAGAATTCACTGGATGTGGAAGAGAATATCATATCACTATGTTGCAACTGCCATAAACAAATTCATCTTGGCAAGGGGTTTGAAGATATGTTGAGGAAAATATATGCCGAGCGGAAAGATGTATTAAAAAAAGCGGGAATCGAGATATTATTAGAGGATTTGATTCTTTTTTACAAGATGGAAGGTAATTAATCTTCGAGAAGATGCATGCTTATTTTTATTTTTTTAGCAATGAATGTGAAATACTGCCTGACTATCAATCCTGTCATGTGGTTCAGATTTATGGGGGAGAATTTTAATATTTTACCAGCATGGCATGTCGATCAATCGGTTAAGTATAGCGCCAGGTAACCAGACGGATTTTCCCTCTCAGGCGGGAGTCGTTATCCATCGTCCAGTACCTGATTAAAAGTAGGAGTAATTACAAGAAAATTAAATTGTATGACTATTATTTCCGTTCAGAAAAGAAAGTTACATTAAAAACCCGAAATTATTAGGGTTATTAATTAGTTAAGTGCTATATATTTTCGTGTCCGGGGGTACCCTAAGAGGGTGCGCAAGACAACACTCCAGTGTTCATTATTTATGACTGTCAAGCCATTTATTCATCTGCTCAATTTCACCTTTTTGAGCTTTAATGATGTCCTGCGCAAGCTTTCTCATTTCGGGATCTTTTCCGTATTTGAGCTCGGTCTCAGCCATTGCGATTGCCCCTTCATGGTGTGCGATCATACCTTTTGCAAAGGCCTTATCGGGATTGGATTCATTAACGGCGGCCATCATTTTTTCATGCATATTTTTCATGCCAGCCATATATTCCTGTGATGATGCCGATGAGTGCATATCTGACATTTTCATTTCCGAATGTTCAGCAGAAATGGCTGGCAGGGATAACATTAATATTACAAAAAGGGTGTTTTTGATTTTCATATAATAATTCCTTTCAGACAGGTACCGGTTAAGTGTAGCTGAGTCAGACAAAAAAGCCCCCTGACGGGGGGCAAAAATGTAGCAACGTTGTTTCAGGAAAATCTATCAGGGAAAAGGTAACAGCACGGATACTACCGTCGCATTCAGCCTGCATTGATCATGCGGCGGTGCGCTTCGGCCATGGCCTGATGTGGGCCGGATTGCCCGTTATTCATGAATTCATGGGCAACCGCTGCTCTTTCATGCTCATTCATCGCCGCGTAAGACGTTGACGGGACGGTCGTGGATACCGTGTTATTTCCCATCATCTTCTGATGACTTTCCACCATTTTCTGGTGCGCATCCGCCGAGCCGTTCGTCATGGTTTCATGAGCAATAATGGCCTGTTCATGCTGGTCCATACCGGTCATACGAGGAGCAGTCCCCTGGATCCCGACAGGAGCCGCAGCAGACTGCATCTGGTGAGCAGGAGCCTGTGCATTGTTGACGCGATCATGGATATTCACGGTTTCAGTGGCCCAGGCCGATGAAATTAAACCAAAGCCCAGCAAAGATGCTAATACGATATTTTTCATGATAACTCTCCATTTCTGAATTAGTGATGTCCGGGGAAGTACAACCGGTGTTTTCAGTTCCATAACTGAAACAAGTTCGGCAGCGTTTATTTCTCCGGAAGAGGGCTGGATATTCATTTCCTGGCGTACTCTGACGCCGGGTATTGATGAAGCAATCCAGCCTTCCTGATAAGTTGCACTAATTATATCGAATGGCTTCTGTTTGCTGCATGACAGGCTAATGACATCTTTGTCATTTACATCTTTATTTTCAGCATTGGGTTTCCGGTAATGGTGCCAACTTACTGATTTAGTGTATGATGGTGTTTTTGAGGTGCTCCCGTGGCTTCCATCTCCATCAGTTGTCCCTCCTGCTCAGCTACTGAAGGCGTGGTGCGTAACGGTAAAAGTTCTGCCGGACATCAGCGCTATCTCTGCTCTCACTGCCGTCAAACATGGCAGCTACAGTTCACTTACACCGCCTCTCAGCCCGGTACACACCAGAAAATTATTGATATGGCCATGAATGGCGTCGGATGTCGCGCCAGTGCACGCATTATGGGCGTTGGCCTCAACACGATTTTACGACACTTAAAAAACTCAGGCCGCAGTCGGTAAACTCACGCATACAACCGGGCAGTGACGTCATTGTTTGCGCGGAAATGGACGAACAGTGGGGTTACGTCGGCGCTAAATCACGCCAGCGCTGGTTGTTTTACGCGTATGACAGGATACGGAGGACGGTTGTGGCGCACGTATTCGGTGAACGCACGTTGGCCACGCTGGAGCGTCTTCTGAGCCTGCTGTCGGCCTTTGAGGTCGTGGTATGGATGACGGATGGCTGGCCGCTGTATGAATCACGCCTGAAGGGAGAACTGCACGTTATCAGCAAGCGATATACGCAGCGCATTGAGCGGCATAACCTGAATCTGAGGCAGCATCTGGCAAGGCTGGGCAGGAAGTCACTGTCGTTCTCAAAATCGGTGGAGCTGCATGACAAAGTCATCGGGCATTATCTGAACATAAAACACTATCAGTAAGTTGGAGTCATTACCGGGTTTCCGGGATCATTTTCTCCAGTCTGGGCACGGATAAGATAAAACGCGTGGAGCGTACGTCTGATTCCACCTGCACTCTTCCGTGATGTGCTTCCACGATTGACTTCACAATCGCAAGGCCGATGCCGCTGCCTTCTCCTTTTCGTTGTCTGGATGGATCCACCCGATAAAAACGGTCAAACAGCCTTGATAAATGTTCTTCAGGGATCGGTTTCCCCGGATTTTCAATCACAAGGTCAAAAAAGCTCTCCTGCTCTCTTATTGAGACGGTGATTGCCTGTCCCTCCGGGGTATAACGCAGGGCATTGGATAACAGATTATTGATCGCCCTTCTGAACATTTGTGGATCTCCCTCAACCAGGCAGGGCATCCCGTCAAATTTGAGCGTGATATTGCGTTCTTCGGCCCAGGCTTCGAAAAACTCGAAGACTTTCATGACTTCCGCTCTGAGGTCAAACATGACCCTGTCAGGTATCAGCTGATTATTGTCTGCCTGCGCCAGGAACAGCATGTCGCTGACCATTTTGGTCATCCGGTTATACTCTTCCAGGCTGGAGTAGAGGACATCCTCAAGTTCCTTCTGGGTTCGATCCTGACTCAGCGCGATTTCAGTCTGTGTCACCAGATTGGTGATGGGCGTTCTGATCTCGTGCGCGATATCGGCAGAGAAATTGGCCTGGCGGGTAAAGACATCCTCAATCTTTCCAATCATATGATTGAACGAGATAACCAGTTGCTCCAGCTCAATGGGAACCCGTGTCGGTTCCAGCCGCGCATCAAGATTCTCGGAGGTGATGCTTTTAATGGCATTGCTGACATTACGAAGGGGCAGATGCCCCTGACGGACAGCGATGCGAATGATCAGAACAATCAGCAGGCTTATCACAACAGCGATTGCAATCAGATTTTTTTTCAGCGCATCAAGGTAATGGAGATGGAAATTAATGGAGAGGCCAGTCAGCATGACATAGTTCTGCTGTTTGCCCTGAAATATCGCCTGGCCAGAGGAGGCGATAATCCGGTATGTTTCCATCTTCATTCCGGACCCGGTATCCATCGGTCCCGCAGGATCCTCCACCGTCCAGAGAAAGACATCCCGTGCGCGGCTGTGCTCGCTAAAATCTGCTGAATTCACTGCCGGGCGTAGTGCCGCCCCCTGAGCTGAGCTCAAGAGCACTTCACCCCTGGGATTGAGGAGCAAAAGGGCAACGTTGCGGTAGCTGGCAATTGATTCCTTTATTTTGCTTACTTTTTTTTCATCCGGATCTGCCGGGGACTGGAGTATACGGCTCAGTGTGGTGCTGATTTGTTGCAGATCGCTGACATCCTGCTCGGCAAAATGCTTTTCAACAGAATGCAGCATAAACCAGGTGAAGGCGATAAACGCCAGTATTGTGGACAGGCTGATAAAAAAGGTCAGCCGCAGAGCGAGTGAGAAAGGTCGTCTGGACGGTTTGCTATGCATCCGGGATCTCCAGCATGTAGCCCACGCCCCGCACTGTCTGGATCAGTTTTGTCCCGTAATCGTTGTCTATTTTAGCGCGGAGTCGCTTTACTGCGACATCAATCGCGTTAGTGTCGCTGTCAAAATTCATGTCCCAGACCTGAGAGGCAATCAGGGAGCGGGGAAGAACTTCTCCCTGATGGCGAATGAAGAATTCCAGCAAGCTGAACTCTTTACTGGTGAGCACAATGCGGTTCCCGGCGCGGCTGACTTTTCTGGATACGAGATCAACCGAGAGGTCAGCCACTTTAAGCTGGCTTTCCGTGATCATCGTGTTTCCCCGCCTGAGGAGGGTTCTTACCCGGGCGAGCAGTTCAGCAAACGCAAAGGGCTTCACCAGATAATCGTCCGCACCCAGCTCAAGTCCTTTGACCCTGTGTTCAATCGTGCCAAGGGCCGTCAGCAGTAATACCGGCATCCCCTTTCCGGCACTGCGCAGCATACGGATGATATCCCAGCCGTTTACATCAGGCAGCATGATATCCAGGATGACTAAATCATACTCGGCTGTCATGGCAAGATGATATCCGGTCAGACCATTATCAGCGTGATCCACGACGAACCCCGCCTCTGTCAGCCCCTTGCTGAGATATTCACCTGTTTTAATTTCGTCTTCAACGATTAATATTTTCATCATGCTCCCCGGCTGGCTGCTAATGTCATTTTATTGCGCCCACGATCGTTATCAACGGATTACAGCAAAAATGACAACATTGTCATTATCCTGTCACCCGGCAAACAGAGAGCGTTCGGTAAAGTATCCCTATCAATACTCTGGACTTCGTTTGAACCATTTACCAGGTCTGCCTGTACGAGAAGCGTTATGTTCAAATTAAAATTACTCAGCATCAGTACCATATTCATCCTGGCTGGTTGTGTTTCTCTGGCACCTGAATATCAGCGTCCGCCAGCTCCGGTTCCCCAGCAGTTTTCATTGTCTAAAAACAGTCTGACGCCTGCGGTAAACAGCTATCAGGATACGGGCTGGCGAAACTTTTTTGTCGATCCCCAGGTCAGCAGGCTGATCGGTGAAGCCCTGAATAATAACCGTGATTTGAGAATGGCTGCCCTGAAGGTTGAAGAGGCCCGGGCCCAGTTCAACGTCACGGATGCAGATCGTTATCCCCAACTGAATGCCTCATCCGGGATCACATACAACGGTGGTCTGAAAGGTGACAAGCCGACCACACAGGAGTACGACGCGGGTCTGGAGCTCAGCTATGAGCTCGATTTTTTTGGCAAACTTAAGAACATGAGTGAGGCTGATCGCCAGAACTACTTTGCCAGCGAAGAAGCCCGTCGTGCCGTACACATCCTGCTGGTCTCCAACGTTTCACAGAGCTATTTCAGCCAGCAACTGGCGTACGAACAACTCCGTATTGCGCGGGAAACGCTGAAAAATTATGAACAGTCCTATGCTTTCGTTGAGCAACAGCTCGTGACCGGGAGTACGAACGTTCTGGCACTTGAACAGGCGAGAGGACAAATCGAAAGTACCCGCGCCGAAATAGCCAAACGAGAAGGCGATCTGGCTCAGGCAAACAATGCCCTGCAACTGGTGCTGGGAACGTACCGCGCACTTCCGTCAGAAAAAGGGATGAAAGGCGGGGAGATCGCACCAGTAAAATTGCCACCAAATCTATCTTCACAAATTTTGCTGCAGCGACCGGATATTATGGAAGCGGAATATCAGCTGAAAGCGGCTGATGCCAATATTGGCGCAGCGCGAGCGGCCTTTTTCCCCTCCATTACCCTGACCAGTGGTCTTTCCGCAAGCAGTACGGAGCTGTCAAGCCTGTTTACGTCAGGAAGTGGAATGTGGAATTTTATCCCTAAAATTGAAATTCCTATTTTTAATGCTGGCAGGAATAAAGCCAATCTGAAGCTGGCTGAAATTCGCCAGCAACAATCGGTGGTTAATTACGAACAAAAAATTCAGTCAGCCTTTAAGGATGTTTCCGACACGCTTGCGCTGCGCGACAGCCTTAGCCAGCAACTTGAGTCACAGCAGCGTTATCTTGATTCACTTCAGATAACTCTCCAGCGTGCCAGAGGATTATATGCAAGTGGTGCTGTCAGTTACATCGAAGTGCTGGATGCAGAACGTTCCCTCTTCGCTACGCAGCAAACCATTCTCGATCTTACCTATTCCCGACAGGTTAACGAAATTAATCTGTTTACCGCGCTGGGTGGCGGTTGGGTAGAGTAAATTTATTTAATTAATCAGGAAATTAAAAATGCGTAATTCACTTAAAGCCGTTTTATTTGGTGCCTTCTCTGTCATGTTTTCTGCCGGTCTTCATGCTGAAACACATCAGCATGGCGATATGAATGCTGCCAGTGATGCTTCGGTACAGCAGGTTATCAAGGGCACCGGTGTCGTTAAAGACATTGATATGAATAGTAAAAAGATTACCATTTCGCACGAAGCAATCCCTGCTGTGGGCTGGCCTGCAATGACCATGCGCTTCACTTTTGTTAATGCAGACGACGCTATCAATGCCCTGAAAACCGGCAACCATGTCGATTTCTCGTTTATTCAGCAGGGCAATATCTCCTTACTCAAAAGCATTAACGTTACGCAATCCTGATTATCAGTCCGGAGCGAATACATCCAGTGCGCCTGAACATTCATTAAGGGATTACTGTGAATGAATGATCGGGCGCATATGCCAGGTGTTTTGATTTTTCAGCGAGAAATTGTATGGCTTCTTTAAAGATAAAATATGCTGCAATAATTATCAGCAGCCTCATAGCAGGGGGGCTGATATCGGTTACTGCCTGGCAGTATGTAAACTCATCACAAAAAACAGTACAAACCGAACAAAAGGCACCGGAGCGAAAGGTACTTTTCTGGTATGACCCGATGAAACCGGATACCAAATTTGATAAACCCGGAAAATCTCCCTTTATGGATATGGACCTGGTGCCGAAATATGCTGATGAAAGTGGCGATAAAAGCAGTGGCGGGATCCGTATCGATCCAACCCAGGTTCAGAATCTGGGATTAAAAACGCAAAAAGTTACGCGAGGAATGCTGAATTATTCCCAGACAATCCCGGCTAATGTCAGTTACAACGAGTATCAGTTTGTCATTGTGCAGGCGCGTTCTGACGGTTTCGTCGAAAAAGTGTATCCCCTGACGATTGGCGATCATGTGAAGAAAGGCACTCCGCTTATCGATATCACCATTCCTGAATGGGTTGAGGCACAAAGTGAGTTCCTGCTGTTATCCGGTACAGGCGGTACGTCAACCCAGATAAAAGGGGTTCTGGAGCGACTTCGTCTGGCTGGTATGCCGGAAGAGGATATTCAAAGGCTGCGTTCAACCCGCACAATCCAGACCCGTTTTACCATTAAAGCACCTATTGATGGTGTCATTACTGCGTTTGACCTGCGCACCGGAATGAATATTTCGAAAGATAAAGTAGTGGCTCAGATTCAGGGGATGGACCCGGTCTGGATCAGCGCTGCAGTGCCAGAATCTATCGCCTATCTGCTGAAAGATACGTCGCAGTTTGAAATTTCGGTACCGGCTTATCCGGATAAAACATTCCATGTCGAAAAATGGAACATTCTTCCCAGCGTGGATCAGACAACCCGTACGCTTCAGGTCCGTCTCCAGGTTTCTAATAAGGATGAGTTTCTCAAGCCGGGCATGAATGCCTATCTGAAACTGAATACCAAGAGCCAGGAGATGCTGCTGATACCAAGCCAGGCCGTTATCGATACCGGCAAAGAACAGCGCGTGATTACTGTTGATGATGAAGGCAAGTTTGTGCCGAAACAGATCCACGTTCTGCATGAATCACAGCAACAGTCCGGCATTGGCTCCGGCCTGAATGAAGGCGATACCGTGGTGGTCAGTGGCCTGTTCCTCATTGACTCCGAAGCCAATATTACGGGCGCGCTGGAACGTATGCGCCACCCTGAAAAAACAGAAAACAGTATGCCAGCAATGTCTGAGCAGCCTGTAAATATGCATTCAGGGCACTGAGGAGACGACGATGATTGAATGGATTATCCGGCGCTCTGTCGCCAACCGTTTCCTGGTCATGATGGGCGCACTGTTTCTCAGCATCTGGGGCACATGGACGATAATTAACACGCCGGTCGATGCGCTGCCTGACCTGTCAGATGTGCAGGTCATTATTAAAACCAGCTATCCCGGACAGGCCCCGCAGATTGTAGAAAACCAGGTCACCTATCCGCTTACCACCACCATGCTGTCCGTACCTGGCGCAAAAACCGTGCGTGGCTTTTCACAGTTCGGTGATTCGTATGTGTATGTCATTTTTGAAGACGGCACCGATCTGTACTGGGCCCGTTCGCGCGTGCTGGAATACCTGAATCAGGTTCAGGGCAAACTGCCTGCGGGTGTGAGCTCTGAAATCGGCCCGGACGCCACGGGAGTGGGCTGGATATTTGAATATGCCCTTGTCGATCGCAACGGAAAACACGACCTTTCAGAACTGCGCTCTCTGCAGGACTGGTTCCTGAAATTTGAGCTGAAAACCATCCCGAACGTGGCTGAGGTCGCTTCGGTTGGCGGCGTGGTGAAACAGTACCAGATTCAGGTCAATCCGGTAAAACTGTCCCAGTACGGTATCAGCCTGCCCGAAGTGAAACAGGCACTTGAATCGTCTAACCAGGAGGCCGGTGGCTCATCCGTTGAAATGGCCGAAGCGGAGTATATGGTCCGTGCCAGCGGTTATCTTCAGAGCATTGATGATTTTAATAACATCGTCCTGAAAACAGGTGAGAACGGCGTGCCGGTTTATCTGCGGGATGTTGCCCGCGTGCAGACCGGGCCCGAAATGAGGCGTGGTATTGCCGAGCTGAACGGCCAGGGAGAAGTCGCTGGCGGCGTGGTGATCCTGCGGTCGGGTAAAAATGCGCGCGACGTTATCACGGCAGTGAGGGATAAACTGGAGACGCTGAAGGCCAGCCTGCCGGAAGGCGTTGAAATCGTGACCACCTACGATCGCAGCCAGTTAATCGACCGGGCGATTGATAACCTCAGTTCCAAACTTCTGGAAGAGTTTATCGTGGTGGCCATCGTCTGTGCTCTGTTCCTGTGGCACGTACGTTCTGCCCTGGTGGCGATTATCTCTCTGCCGCTTGGCCTGTGTATCGCCTTTATCGTCATGCACTTCCAGGGACTGAACGCCAATATCATGTCGCTGGGAGGGATAGCGATTGCCGTCGGTGCGATGGTGGATGCCGCCATTGTGATGATTGAAAATGCGCACAAACGGCTTGAGGAGTGGGATCATCAGCATCCGGGTGAGCAGATTGACAACGCCACCCGCTGGAAGGTGATTACCGACGCCTCCGTGGAAGTGGGACCCGCGTTGTTCATTAGCCTGCTGATCATCACCCTGTCCTTTATTCCTATCTTTACCCTGGAAGGGCAGGAAGGTCGTCTGTTTGGCCCGCTGGCATTCACGAAAACGTACTCCATGGCGGGAGCGGCCGCACTGGCCATCATCGTCATTCCTATTCTGATGGGATTCTGGATCCGGGGGAAAATTCCTGCCGAGACAAGTAACCCCCTGAACCGGGTGCTGATCAAAGCGTATCATCCTTTGCTGCTGCGGGTCCTCCACTGGCCAAAAACAACCCTGCTGGTTGCGGCCTTGTCCATTTTCACGGTTATCTGGCCACTGAGTCAGGTGGGCGGTGAATTTCTGCCGAAGATTAACGAGGGCGATCTGCTGTATATGCCGTCGACCTTGCCTGGCGTCTCTCCGGCAGAAGCTGCAGCGCTCCTGCAGACAACAGACAAGTTAATCAAAAGCGTTCCTGAAGTGGCTTCTGTATTTGGCAAGACCGGTAAAGCAGAGACCGCAACGGATTCCGCGCCGCTCGAAATGGTGGAAACCACGATCCAGCTCAAACCTGAGGATCAGTGGCGTCCCGGCATGACAATTGACAAGATTATTGATGAACTCGACAGGACAGTCCGTTTACCGGGTCTGGCAAACCTCTGGGTGCCGCCTATCCGTAACCGTATTGATATGCTCTCAACCGGGATCAAAAGCCCGATAGGTATCAAAGTGTCCGGGACTGTTCTGTCCGATATCGACGCGACGGCGCAGAGTATCGAGGCGGTAGCCAAAACCGTGCCTGGCGTGGTGTCTGTCCTGGCTGAGCGACTTGAGGGCGGGCGCTACATCGATATCGATATCAACCGGGAGAAAGCCTCCCGCTACGGGATGACGGTAGGTGATGTCCAGCTGTTCGTCTCTTCAGCAATCGGAGGTGCTATGGTGGGTGAGACGGTTGAAGGGGTGGCCCGGTACCCTATTAACATTCGCTACCCGCAGGATTACCGGAACAGTCCGCAGGCGCTGAAACAGATGCCGATCCTGACCCCGATGAAGCAGCAGATCACGCTGGGCGATGTCGCGGATATTAACGTCGTTTCTGGACCAACCATGCTGAAAACCGAAAATGCCCGGCCAGCCAGCTGGATTTATGTTGATGCCCGCGGCAGGGACATGGTGTCGGTGGTTAACGACATTAAGACGGCCATCAGCGAGAAAGTGAAACTGAGACCGGGAACCAGTGTGGCATTCTCCGGACAGTTTGAACTGCTTGAGCATGCCAACAAGAAACTGAAGCTGATGGTGCCGATGACGGTGATGATCATTTTCATCCTGTTGTATCTGGCATTCCGCCGGGTTGACGAAGCCCTGCTGATCCTGATGAGCCTGCCGTTCGCCCTGGTTGGCGGAATATGGTTCCTGTACTGGCAGGGCTTCCATATGTCAGTGGCGACCGGAACCGGGTTTATCGCCCTGGCCGGGGTGGCAGCAGAGTTTGGCGTGGTCATGCTGATGTATCTGCGTCATGCCATTGAAGCGCACCCGGAATTGTCCCGTAAAGAGACGTTCACACCGGAAGGTCTTGATGAAGCCCTCTATCATGGTGCCGTACTGCGTGTCCGGCCGAAAGCCATGACCGTGGCGGTGATCATTGCGGGTCTGCTGCCAATACTCTGGGGAACCGGCGCAGGTTCAGAAGTCATGAGCCGTATTGCGGCACCCATGATTGGTGGGATGATCACGGCTCCGCTGCTGTCCCTGTTCATTATTCCTGCCGCCTACAAATTAATCTGGCTGCGCAGACATAAAAAAAGCGTGTCCTGAACCTGAAAGGGCACCCCCTGTGGGTGTCCTTCTTTACTGATTCACCCTGACGTCAGGGTTTATATCGATAATATACAGAGGTGAGTATGAAAAAAGTGGTTCTAATGGCGCTGGCTCTCGGCCTTTCACTACCCGCGATGGCGAGTGAAAAAGTGATTGATATGTACAAATCTGAAAACTGTGGCTGTTGTTCCCTGTGGGGCAAAGCGATGGAAAAAGACGGGTTCGAAGTACGAACTCACGTCATGAATGATCAGGCGCTGTCAGCCCTGAAAGAAAAGCATGCTGTTCCTGCAGGACTACGAAGTTGTCATACCGCGGTTGCCGGTAATTTGATCATTGAAGGCCATGTGCCTGCGACAACGATACATAAGGCAATGCAGTCTGGTTCGGGTATATACGGTCTCGCCACCCCCGGTATGCCAGCAGGAAGTCCTGGAATGGAGATGGGAGCCCGAAAAGAGGCTTACGATGTTATCGCATTCTCACCGGATGGAAGTAAAAAAGTCTTCCAGCGAATCGAATAGTCAGCGGAACGGCTGATAACGGGACGCCGGTAGCAGGCACTCCTGTGCCGGCGATATTCGTGGTAATCGCATCCATGACATACCCTGAAGACAGAAGATGCTTCGGTATGCATAAGGAGAGTTACTGTGAAAAATGACAATGCAGTGCAACACAACAACCAGACTGCTTCTGAGCAGACATTATCCCCGGACGAGGGCCACGTATTGCATAAGGTGAGAGATCCCGTGTGCGGGATGGTCATCCTGCCTGACAAGGCGCACAGCAGCATTCGATACCAGGACCATCAGCTTTATTTCTGCTCCGCCAGCTGTGAGAGCAAATTTAAAGCCCATCCCGATCATTATTTTACCGAAGATGCCAGTGAACATTCCCATCACCATCACCACGATCATCACGAAGTCAGCCCTGATCAGATAAAACAGCCTCACAACCAGGCGGAAAAAGAGAATTCTGAAGGTGTGTGGACATGTCCGATGCACCCGGAGATACGCCGCAGTGGTCCCGGAAGCTGTCCTGTCTGTGGAATGGCACTGGAGCCGCTCGTAGCTACGGCATCCACGGGGCCGAGTGATGAACTTCACGACATGACAAGACGCTTCTGGCTGGGGTTGTTGCTGGCGTTTCCGGTTCTGGTACTCGAAATGGGATCTCATCTGTTTCCCGACTTGAGGAATACAGTACCGCCACAGTACAACACATGGCTGCAGTTGCTTCTGGCCTCCCCTGTCGTGTTGTGGTGTGGCTGGCCATTCTTCGCCCGGGCCGGAATGTCGTTACGTAACCGCTCCCTGAATATGTTTACCCTTGTTGCAATGGGGACCGGCGTAGCCTGGGTTTACAGCGTCATTGCAACCGTCTTCCCCTCCTGGTTTCCTGCATCGTTCAGAAACATGGATGGCCTGGTGGCCGTTTATTTTGAAGCCGCAGCAGTTATTACGGTGCTTGTTCTGCTGGGACAGGTTCTTGAGCTGCGGGCACGGGAACAAACCTCAGGCGCCATTACTGCGCTTCTGAACCTTGCCCCCAAAACCGCCAGACGGCTGGATCATGACGGTCATGAAACGGATATTAATGCGGAAGATGTCCTGCCTGGCGATAAGCTCCGCATCAGACCTGGAGAGAGTATTCCGGTCGACGGTATCGTGATCGAAGGCAAAACAACCGTGGATGAATCGATGGTGACCGGGGAGTCTATGCCGGTTACCAAAACGAAGGGTGACCCTGTCATTGGGGGGACGATTAATCAGACAGGTAGTCTTATCATCCGTGCAGAGAAAGTCGGTGATGAAACGATGCTCTCACGAATTGTTCAGATGGTCGCTGATGCACAGCGTTCGCGTGCCCCCATCCAGAGAATGGCAGACAGCGTTTCAGGCTGGTTTGTTCCTCTGGTGATACTTATCGCGGTTGTTGCTTTCTTGATCTGGTCTGTCTGGGGGCCCGAGCCCAGGATGGCGCACGGTCTCATTGCGGCTGTGTCGGTCCTGATTATTGCCTGTCCCTGCGCGCTGGGACTGGCCACGCCGATGTCGATAATGGTGGGGGTGGGCAAAGGCGCCCAGGCCGGGGTGTTAATCAAGAATGCCGAAGCCCTTGAGCGTCTTGAAAAAGTGGACACGCTGGTTGTCGACAAAACAGGCACGCTCACGGAAGGTTCGCCTACGGTGACAGGGATTATCAGTCTCAGTCCGGGTGGGGAAATATCTCTTTTACGTGTAACAGCTGCAGTGGAAAAAGGTTCGCAGCATCCGTTGGGTATGGCTGTTGTCAGAGCCGCGCATGAAAAGGGGATCGTGATACCTGCCGTCAGTAATTTCAATGCCCCGTCGGGGAAAGGTGTCTCAGGCGATGTCGAAGGTCAACGGGTTGTTATTGGTAATGAACTGGCTATGCAGGAAAACAGTATCGTTATTGATAATCAAAAGGCCGTTGCGGATACGTTGCGGATGGAAGGCGCTACCGTTATCTATGTGGCCACAGACGGGAACCTTGCAGGCCTGATAGCTATCTCGGATCCCGTGAAAGCAACCACGCCGGATGCGCTTAAAGCTTTGCGTCAGGCGGGGATCCGCATTGTTATGCTCACCGGGGATAACCAGCTTACTGCTGAAGCAGTCGCACGGAAACTGGGAATAGATGAGGTTGAAGCCGGGATTCTGCCGAATGGCAAAAAAGCAGTGATAACCCGACTGAAAGCGTCTGGCCATGTGGTTGCGATGGCCGGAGACGGTGTGAATGATGCCCCGGCGCTGGCAGCGGCTGACGTGGGTATAGCCATGGGAACGGGTACAGATGTGGCAATAGAAAGTGCTGGCGTTACCCTTCTCAAAGGCGATTTGATGATACTCAACAGGGCCCGTCATCTGTCAGAGATCACCATGAAAAATATCCGGCAGAATCTGTTTTTTGCGTTTATCTACAATGCTCTTGGGGTGCCTGTAGCTGCAGGTCTGCTTTATCCTGTGTATGGAATACTGCTGTCGCCAGTTATTGCGGCGGCGGCCATGGCCCTTTCCTCCGTTAGCGTCATTGCAAATGCGTTGCGTCTGAAAAGTGTCAGGCTCGGGAAATAACACTGAGTGAAGGGGCTGTTACGAACAGAAGGAGTCCGGTATGAAAAGTACAACCTATGCGCTTATTGCTGTCGCCGCGATTGCGGCATTTGCTCTCCTGCGCGAACACTGGTCACATGTGGCAGGCTACTGGCCATATCTGTTACTGCTGCTTTGTCCGCTCATGCATCTTTTCCACGGTCACGGGGGGCATGGAGATCATCAACATCACGGAAGTGAAAACGATAAAAAAAATTAATCCGGCAGACGGGACCGCGTCGCGGTCCCGTTATCAGTCCAAGTATCGTTCGTAGTCTCTGGCATGCGCAAAGGCATGCTGTTCGAGTTTGTTATCAGCGGGTGCCGCCGTCCGGAACGCCAGTGAGTTAACAGGATTGTTATTGATGACCAGCTCGTAATGCAGATGAGGACCGGATGAACGTCCGCTGTTACCGGATAACGCAATAGCGTCTCCCCGGGTAACCCTGGCCCCTTTAGTAACGAGTATTTTATTGAGGTGGAGATAGCGAGTTTTAACACCGGCTTTTCCCGTTACTTCAACAAAATATCCCATGGTACTGTTGTATTCGGCCCGGGTGATTTTTCCGTCGATGACGCTGACTATTTTCGTGTTCATGGGCATGGAATAATCAATGCCATTATGGGGACTCACTTTTCCCGATACCGGGTTAAGTCTTGCAGGATTGAAAGGCGAACTGAGTCTTGCTGTGGCCGGTAACGGATAATCGAGACTGCCTTTCCCGGAAGTATCGGAAAGGTTATAGAACTTTTTATCTGATATACGATACGCCGTGTAATTAAATGAACCGGACGTAAATTTATAGGCCACGACACGTGATTTTCCCGCTTTCTTTTGCAGTACGAGTTTTAATGATTCATTTTTTTTCAAATGCCGCAGATTAAACCGGGAAGGCAAGGAGCGCTGAAGAGTAGCGATCTCGTTCGATTCCAGCCCCGAGCGGGTGGCTGAAAGGTAGGCATTTTCTTTTACGACATCGGTAGAATACATTTACTGGAATTCGCCGTTAGCATGAACACTGCGGCGTATGCTAGGGGTTTTCAGGAGGCGTGTCATCTGTCAGTTAATCGGGAGCACCGTTGATGGTCGTCATTTTTGTAACATATCTTGTTTCCCGTTTGCTCCGGAAGCTCTGGGAACTGTATGACCAGCCCGACGGTGATGATTAACGGGACTGAAACAGGTTACGGCAGAGCAATATGGGGCTCATGTCCTGCTACGTAACCCGTCAGTAAAGCCCTGCTGCGCACCTGACGCTAAGCACTAACCCGCCTGCAGTTACCTGGTCGAATACAGCCCGCGAAGCTTTCTTGCCTGCGTCTGATGTGCTTCCGCACCGGCATTATTGACCTGCTCATGCACGAGAGCGGCTTTTTCTCCGGCATTCAGTTCGTTAAAAGAAGAAGACGAGGTCTTTGAATTTGCATCACTGCCGGACAGCATTTTTTTATGTTCCTCAATCATTTTCTGATGCGCATAGGACGCGCTGTTGTTCATAAATGAATGAGCAACAATGGCCCTTTCATGTTCATTCATTTCAGAGAATGAGGGCGTGTTGTTTTTATTAACCCTGTCCGGTAAGTTTTCATGCGTCGAGGAATTCACATGACTGACGGCTGAGGCATTATTAACAAATCGATGTGCTTCATGGGCAATATCACTGGACTGAGCAAAAGCTGCCCCACAAAATAAAGCTGTAAACGCAGTGGTCGTGATTAATATATTCATGTGTAATTACCTTCTGAGGTACATAAAAGATGTCCTTATGATCATATATAAAAATAATCAACCTGTGGGGAAGATGACGTAAATGTAATACAGCTATGTACATTACACGATTGTAATGAATTTGTTTCTTAAGGTGTGCTAGATTCATTTCATTGTAAGTGGATGAACCAGTAATTTAATTTAAATCGGTTCTCGAATTCTGTCAGTAACCATACTTTAAATAAGGGAATGCGCATGCTGTTGAAAACGTCTCGACGAACTTTCCTGAAGGGGTTAACCCTCTCTGGCGTAGCCGGAAGTCTTGGCGTATGGAGTTTCAATGCGCGTTCCAGTCTGAGCCTGCCAGTTGCCGCATCCCTGCAGGGTACTCAGTTTGACCTGACCATTGGTGAAACGGCCGTCAATATCACGGGCAGTGAGCGTCAGGCCAAAACAATCAATGGAGGCCTGCCGGGGCCCGTTCTTCGCTGGAAAGAAGGTGACACCATTACCCTGAAGGTCAAAAACCGTCTTAATGAACAGACGTCCATTCACTGGCACGGCATTATTCTTCCGGCCAATATGGATGGTGTTCCGGGGCTGAGTTTTATGGGCATAGAGCCTGATGATACCTACGTTTACACCTTTAAGGTTAAGCAGAACGGGACTTACTGGTACCACAGCCATTCCGGTCTGCAGGAACAGGAGGGGGTATACGGTGCCATTATCATCGATGCCAGGGAGCCAGAACCGTTTGCTTACGATCGTGAGCATGTGGTCATGTTGTCTGACTGGACCGATGAAAATCCTCACAGCCTGCTGAAAAAATTAAAAAAACAGTCGGATTACTACAATTTCAATAAACCAACCGTTGGCTCTTTTTTCCGCGACGTGAATACCAGGGGGCTGTCAGCCACCATTGCCGATCGGAAAATGTGGGCTGAAATGAAAATGAATCCGACTGACCTCGCGGATGTCAGTGGCTACACCTACACCTATCTCATGAACGGGCAGGCCCCGCTGAAAAACTGGACCGGACTGTTCCGTCCCGGTGAAAAGATACGCTTACGGTTTATCAACGGCTCGGCAATGACCTATTTCGATATCCGTATCCCCGGGCTGAAAATGACGGTCGTGGCTGCAGATGGCCAGTATGTAAACCCGGTTACCGTTGACGAATTCAGGATTGCCGTTGCCGAAACCTATGATGTCATTGTGGAGCCTCAGGGTGAGGCCTATACCATCTTCGCACAATCCATGGACAGGACCGGTTACGCTCGAGGGACACTGGCCACGAGAGAGGGGTTAAGTGCTGCCGTTCCCCCCCTCGATCCCCGTCCTCTGTTGACCATGGAAGATATGGGTATGGGGGGAATGGGACATGATATGGCAGGAATGGACCACAGCCAGATGGGAGGCATGGATAACAGCGGAGAGATGATGTCTATGGACGGTGCTGACCTTCCGGATAGCGGGACATCCTCCGCGCCCATGGATCACAGCAGCATGGCCGGTATGGATCATTCCCGGATGGCCGGAATGCCGGGTATGCAAAGTCATCCTGCGTCAGAAACGGATAACCCACTGGTTGATATGCAGGCGATGAGCGTCTCTCCGAAATTAAATGATCCGGGTATTGGTCTTCGAAATAACGGAAGAAAGGTTCTCACGTACGCGGATTTGAAAAGCCGCTTTGAGGATCCTGACGGACGTGAACCTGGCCGTACCATAGAACTGCATTTAACCGGCCACATGGAAAAGTTTGCCTGGTCATTTAACGGAATCAAGTTTTCAGATGCCGCACCGGTGCTGCTGAAATACGGTGAGCGGCTCAGGATCACGCTGATCAACGATACCATGATGACTCACCCCATTCACCTGCATGGTATGTGGAGCGATCTGGAAGATGAAAACGGTAATTTCATGGTTCGTAAACACACAATAGATGTTCCCCCTGGTACAAAACGCAGTTACAGAGTGACAGCAGATGCGCTTGGCCGCTGGGCGTATCACTGCCATTTGCTCTATCACATGGAAATGGGAATGTTTCGTGAAGTCCGGGTGGAGGAATGATGCGAATGAAGAGAAATTTGAAGGCCATACCTGTTCTGGTCGCCGGTTTGTTTACCTCACAGCTTTCTATTGCGGCGGGCTCCGTCTCTGCAGATCCCCACGCCGGGCACGACATGTCTGCCATGCAGATGCCAGCAGATGAGAATTTCACTGAGATGACGTCAATGGAGCCCATTGTAACTGAGAGCAGAACGCCAATTCCGCCTGTTACCGATGCCGACCGGAAGGCTGCATTCGGCAATTTACAGGGGCATGCGATTCACGACAGTGCGATTAATTATCTGGTTCTGCTGGATCAACTGGAATGGCAACGGTCGGATAACACCAACAATTTCAGCTGGAGTGTTAACAGCTGGATTGGAGGCGACACAGATCGGATTTGGCTAAAGAGTGAAGGTGAACGAAGCAATGGGGAAACGGAGGCGGCTGAAGCGCAGTTACTCTGGGGACATGCGGTTGGCCCATGGTGGGATTTGGTTGCGGGTGTCAGGCAGGATTTCAGACCTGCTTCTGCCCGGACCTGGGCTGCTGTCGGTTTTCAGGGGCTGGCACTCTATAATTTTGAGTCTGAAATTACGGGTTTTGTCAGTAATGGCGGAAAAGCAGCCCTTCGTCTGGGAGGAGAATACGACGTTTTACTGACTAACCGGCTCATACTCCAGCCATCCTATGAGGTGAATTTCTACAGTCAGGATGATGAATCGCGGGGTCGCGGCAGGGGACTGACTGACACAGAGCTGGGGCTCCGGCTGCGCTATGAAATACGCCGTGAGTTTGCACCCTATATAGGCGTTTCCTGGAATCAACTTTACGGGAAAACATCCGATATGGCGAAAAGAGAAGGTGAGAAAGACCATCAGGTAGTATTCCTGGCGGGAGCCAGAATCTGGTTTTAACGCACTGATATAAAACACTCAACTAAACAGGTAAATAAAATGTCGATTTTAAATAAAGCCATTCTTACAGGTGGCCTCGTTATGGGCGTTGCTTTCTCTGCTATGGCCCATCCGGAATTAAAAAGCTCTGTGCCACAGGCTGATTCAGCCGTAGCGGCCCCGGAAAAGATTCAGCTTAATTTCTCGGAAAATCTGACCGTGAAATTCTCAGGTGCAAAATTAACGATGACGGGTATGAAAGGCATGTCATCACATTCTCCGATGCCGGTCGCGGCAAAAGTGGCGCCAGGCGCTGACCCTAAATCGATGGTCATTATTCCGCGAGAGCCTTTACCCGCTGGCACTTATCGTGTTGACTGGCGCGCGGTTTCTTCAGATACGCACCCTATTACCGGTAATTACACCTTTACAGTGAAGTAATATTATGAACGACCTGATTATGATTGTTATTCGTTTTCTTCTTTATCTGGATTTGATGGTAATATTTGGATTGCCATTTTTTCAGATATATGGAATAAGCGGTGTCAGACATGAAACCTATAACCTGACTAATTTCAGGTCGTTTATAACCTTTGCTGTTGTTACAGGCATCATTCTTACTGGCATTAATATGCTCCTGGTATCTAATGCCATGAGTGGAGTAACTGACCTCAGAGAATTATCCATCCATGTTATCGAGATGGTGATAGAAGAAACTGATGTGGGTATTAGCTGGATTGTCAGGCTCTGTGCCCTGTTTACCACACTCGGTGCTTTGTTCCTTTACACTAATAAGAGAGTATTGTCCTGCCTGCTGATGACGATGAGTGGGGGCGTGGCGCTGGCTACACTTGCCTGGGGAGGACACGCCGTTATGCATGACGGTCTGCATTACTATCTCCATTTACTGAGCGATCTGACCCATCTCGGCGCTGCAGGTGCCTGGACAGGTGCTCTGGTTGCATTTGCTATCCTGCTGATGCGCAGAAACGAGCATAATGCACAGAGCGTCATTGTGATATCTGACTCCCTGGCAAAATTTGCCACGGCAGGAACGGTGATTGTTGTAGCCCTGATCCTGAGTGCGCTGGTCAACTATCTGTATATTGCTGAGGGTAACTTAACTCCCTTATTCAACAGTTCCTGGGGGAGGATATTGCTTGCCAAGACGGCTCTGTTTGTTCTGATGCTTCTTCTGGCTGCAGCAAACCGGTTTCACCTGGGTCCCCGGCTTGAAGTTATGGTCAGGGAAGGGAATTATGATCGCAGCGTTGCCCTGATGCGAAACAGCATCCTGACAGAATTCGTTGTTGCGATTATCATTCTGGGCGCCGTAGCGTGGCTTGGAATGCTTGCTCCGTCTCAGATCAGCTAGGGGACAGCCAAAGCTCATGCGTGAGATTTTTACTTTCATATCAGCGAGTTGACCATGCAGCGTATTTTAATCGTTGAAGACGAACAAAAAACAGGTCGTTACCTGCAGCAGGGACTGGTTGAGGAAGGCTATCAGGCCGATCTCTTTAATAATGGCCGCGATGGTCTCGGGGCCGCGTCGAAGGGACAGTATGATTTGATAATACTGGACGTGATGCTGCCTTTCCTCGACGGGTGGCAAATCATCAGCGCACTGAGGGAGTCCGGGCACGAAGAACCGGTCCTGTTTTTAACCGCAAAGGACAACGTGCGGGACAAAGTGAAAGGACTGGAGCTTGGCGCAGATGACTACCTGATTAAGCCCTTTGATTTTACGGAGCTGGTTGCACGTGTAAGAACCCTACTGCGCCGGGCACGCTCGCAGGCCGCAACAGTCTGCACCATCGCCGATATGACCGTTGATATGGTGCGCCGGACCGTGATCCGTTCGGGGAAGAAGATCCATCTCACCGGTAAAGAATACGTTCTGCTTGAGTTGCTGCTGCAACGCACCGGAGAAGTGTTACCCAGGAGTCTTATCTCGTCCCTGGTCTGGAACATGAATTTTGACAGTGATACGAATGTGATTGATGTCGCCGTGAGACGTCTGAGAAGTAAAATTGATGATGACTTTGAGCCAAAACTGATCCATACCGTTCGCGGTGCCGGATATGTCCTGGAGATCAGAGAAGAGTGAGGTTCAAAATTTCCCTGACCACACGCCTGAGCCTGATTTTTTCTGCGGTGATGCTTACGGTATGGTGGTTATCAAGTTTTATCCTGATTAGCACCCTGAATGGCTATTTCGATAATCAGGACCGCGATTTTCTGACAGGTAAACTTCAGCTCACCGAAGAGTTTCTTAAAACAGAGACGTTCAGGAACAAAACGGATATTAAGTCATTATCAGAAAAAATAAACGATGCGATGGTGGGGCACAATGGCTTATTCATTTCTATAAAAAACATGGAAAATGAAAAAATTGTTGAACTCTATGCCAAAAATTCTGTTGTTCCAGCGGTCCTGCTTAATAAGTCGGGTGATATTCTCGACTATATGATCCAGACGGAAGAAAATAACACCGTGTACCGCAGTATCTCGCGGCGGGTTGCCGTGACGCCGGAACAGGGTAAAAGCAAACATGTCATCATTACGGTTGCCACGGATACTGGGTATCACACCCTGTTTATGGACAAACTCAGTACCTGGCTGTTCTGGTTCAATATCGGTCTGGTCTTTATTTCTGTTTTTCTGGGCTGGCTGACCACACGTATTGGTCTGAAACCGCTACGGGAAATGACCAGTCTGGCTTCCTCCATGACCGTACACAGCCTGGATCAGCGTCTAAATCCCGATCTGGCTCCGCCGGAAATCTCTGAGACCATGCAGGAGTTCAATAATATGTTTGATCGCCTGGAGGGGGCATTCCGGAAACTGTCAGATTTCTCGTCTGACATCGCGCATGAGCTGCGCACACCAGTCAGTAATCTGATGATGCAGACGCAGTTTGCACTGGCTAAGGAAAGGGATGTTTCGCATTACCGCGAAATTTTATTCGCTAACCTGGAAGAACTGAAAAGGTTGTCACGAATGACCAGTGACATGCTTTTTCTGGCACGTTCAGAGCATGGTCTGCTGCGGCTGGATAAACATGATGTGGATCTGGCAGCCGAACTGAATGAATTACGTGAGTTGTTCGAGCCCCTGGCAGACGAAACAGGAAAGACAATCACGGTTGAAGGAGAGGGCGTTGTTGCCGGAGACAGCGATATGCTCCGACGTGCTTTCAGTAACCTGCTTTCCAATGCAATCAAGTATTCTCCCGATAACACCTGTACAGCGATACACCTTGAGCGTGACAGTGACTGTGTGAACGTGATGATTACGAATACGATGTCCGGCCAGGTTCCCGCTAATCTGGAACGTTTGTTTGACCGGTTCTATCGCGCAGACTCATCAAGGTTCTACAACACGGAAGGCGCGGGGCTGGGATTATCAATTACAAGGTCGATCATTCATGCTCACGGCGGCGAGCTGTCAGCAGAACAGCAGGGGCGGGAAATTGTGTTCAGTGTGCGTCTGTTAATGGATTAATACCGTTATTCAGGAGAAACCCGGAAGGTGACAAAAATGTCATCGTTCAGTCACGCGATAAACAGAGGCGGTTTTTTATAATCAGCCATAAATCAGGACAGCGTGATAATTCAATCGCCCGGTTCCTGGCGTGATGATCAACCAGCCCTGAGATCAAATGCTTTCTCTGTTATAAGCATTGATTGTTCGGGTATGAAAACACCGGAGACCCAACCATGAAAAAGATCCTTGTATCCTTTATTGCCATGATGGCTGTCGCTTCATCTGCCTGGGCTGCAGAGACAATGAACATGCATGACCAGGTAAATAATGCCCAGGCGCCTGCCCATCAGATGCAATCATCCGCTGAAAAAAGTGCAGTTCAGGGGGAGAGCATGAAAATGATGGATATGAGCGGTCACGATCAGGCCGCAATGTCCCATGAAATGATGCAAAACGGCAATTCTGCCGCCCATCAGGACATGGCTGAAATGCATAAAAAAATGATGAAAGCCAAACCTGAGAACACCCAAGAAACTGCTAAGCCATTTTCCGAAATGAGCGAGCATGAGAAAGCCGCTGTTGTGCATGAGAAGGCGAATAATGGCCAGTCTTCCGTTATTCATCAGCAACAGGCGGAAAAGCATCGCAGCCAGATCACCCAGAATTAACCCGCATCTCCACTTGTCAGACCCTCATTTGACGCCGAAGTCACTGGCTTACGCTCCCGTCCGGGAGCGTTTTTTTATAAGCGAAATGAATAATAATGAAAGAGTCCATACACAATGTTTTTTTTGGTCATGTCGACCTCACAATTAAGGAAGGTGCGAATAAGCAGGTCATTTCTTCCCAAGCTGACTCGCTGATTAAAATTTCGCGGATCTGGGCCGATTTTTTTCCCGCAAACACATCGAATCAGCCTATTTAGGCTATTTTTTCCACCATTTCTGGCGTTATTTCCGGTTTTTACTGAGATCTCTCCCACTGACGTATCATTTGGTCCACCCGAAACAGGTTGGCCAGGGTGAATAACATCGCCAGTTGGTTATCGTTTTTCAGCAGCCCCCTGTATCTGGCTTTCACGAAGCCGAACAGCCGCTTGATGATGCGAAACGGGTGCTCCACCTTGGCACGGATGCTGGCTTTCATATATTCGATGTTGATGGCCGTTTTGTTCTTGCGCGGATGCTGCTTCAAGGTTTTTACCTTGCCGGGACGCTCGGCGATCAGCCAGTCCACATCCACCTCGGCCAGCTCCTCGCGCTGTGGCGCTCCTTGGTAGCCGGCATCGGCTGAGACAAATTGCTCCTCTCCATGAAGCAGATTACCCAGCTGATTGAGGTCATGCTCGTTGGCCGCGGTGGTGACTAGGCTGTGGGTCAGGCCACTCTTGGCATCGACACCAATGTGGGCCTTCACGCCAAAGTGCCACTGATTGCCTTTCTTGGTCTGATGCATCTCCGGATCGCGTTGCTGCTCTTTGTTCTTGGTAGAGCTGGGTGCCTCAATGATGGTGGCATCCACCAAAGTGCCTTGGGTCATCATGACGCCTGCTTCGGCCAGCCAGCGATTGATGGTCTTGAACAGTTGACGGGCCAGTTGATGCTGCTCGAGCAGGTGGCGGAAATTCATGATGGTGGTGCGATCCGGCAGGGCGCTATCCAGGGATAATCGGGCAAACAGGCGCATGGAGGCGATTTCGTACAGGGCATCTTCCATGGCACCGTCGCTCAGGTTGTACCAATGCTGCATGCAGTGAATACGCAGCATGGTCTCCAGCGGATAGGGCCGTCGGCCATTGCCCGCCTTGGGATAAAACGGCTCGATGACAGCGGTCATATTCTGCCATGGCAGAATCTGCTCCATGCGGGAGAGGAAAATCTCTTTTCGGGTCTGACGGCGCTTAGTGCTGAATTCACTATCGGCGAAGGTGAGTTGATGGCTCATGATGTCCCTCTGGGATGCGCTCCGGATGAATATGATGATCTCATATCAGGAACTTGTTCGCACCTTCCCTAAAATCTAATTTTACCATTAGGTTATAGGCTGTCTCCACATGAATTTACTTCTGCAATCTACTGAGTATTGGAGGACATTTGAACTTTGCCCTGCTCCGGACATCTGAACTTGGCCTTGACAGGCTTTGTTATAACCATTTAGTAATGTCACTTTTGGGGCTGCGGATGTTTTCCTGGACTGTTATGTTGTGATCCCAAGATGCTGCCGGTACTTCACAGGACTCATTGCACCTAATGATAGCTTGATACGTTTCTCATTATACCAGCGTATGTACCTGTCCAGGAAGCAGATAAATTTTTCCAGCGTGATACCCGCCCAGTCTCTGCCATAGAACATTTCGTTTTTGATACGCCCGAAGAAGCCTTCACACGCAGCATTATCCGACGAGCATCCTTTGCGCGACATGGACCTTATAAGTCCGGAGGTGTTGATACGCTCAAGCCAGCCCGGCCACCGGTAATGGCCACCACGATCGCTGTGTATCACCGGTTTATCATGTTCGCTGAGCGTATCGAGTGCGTCATCGAGCATCGTATTCACCAGCGTCGCGTCCGGGCGTGTTCCTATCGACCAGCTTACAACCTGGCCATCAAAGCAGTCGATAACCGGCGACAGATAGACTTTTCCAGCCGGAAGCTGGAACTCCGTAATATCGGTCAGCCACTTCTCATTTGGCCTGCAGGAACTAAAATCCCGGGCGAGTAAATTTTCCGGTGCCGGACCGATTTCGCCACAGTAAGAGTTATATCGTCGTCGCCTGGTGCGCTTAACAACGAGCTGCTCTTCTGCCATCAGTCTGCGGACAACCTTTTCAGAAATAACTCTGTTGTTACTGCGAAGCATCGCGTGAAGGCGCCGGTAGCCGTAACAGCGGTAATTCTCCTCAAAGATATCGGCCATGATCACGCGTATTTCCGCATACTTATCGTACAGACGTTTGCTGGCTTTGTGGTAAAAATAACAGCTGCGGGCAAGTTGCAGAACGCTTAGCAACTCAGCAACGGGGTACTTTTTCTTAAGGGCATCAACTATCAGGGTTTTCTCCCTGTTTTTCAGTTTCAGAAAGCTGACGCCCAGATCTTTTTTTATCAGTTCATTCGCCTTTGTCAGTATGTCACGTTCGAGCTGCAGCTGATGAACCTGCTTCCTGAGACGCTGGATTTCACCGAGTAAAGTATCCTGATTTTTATCCTGAGGGGCTGCCTTTCGTTTGCGCATGGATTGATAAGCCTCGTCACTGATAAGGTCTTTCTTCCATTTGTACAGGACCGGGACGCTGACGCCTATGCTTTGTGCAACTTTACGCGCGGTTCCACGTCGGTTACAGAGCTCCCGGACGGCCTGAGACCTCTCTTCCGGGCTGAAGCATTTGCTTGTGCCTGAGCGAATGACCAGGGGACGCGCATTTGGGTAAACTCTTCAATCCAGCGCTTTAGAATTTCGTTACTGGGGTAGCCGATGGCTCGGCGAGTGTACGACAGGCAACCACCGTGAGTAAGATAATGCTCAACAGCAGCAATTTTCTGTGTACGTGAATAGCGTTCTCTTGGTTTTAATTCCCTGGGTAAATCGCCCTTCTCTTCATAAATCCGAACCCAACGGCCCAGCTGTTTTGTGGAAGGATATCCCAGCTCCATGACGACAACGGAGGCTTTCTTTCCGTACCGGTAATAGAGTTCGACGGCCCGAATCCGGTCCTCGTATGAATGCATAAATTAACTCCTGAAGGTCCAGGAATTTGTCCGCACTTCCTTGTGGCTCATTAGGAATGTCCATGGGCTTTGTTGAATAAATCAGATTTCGGGTAAGTCTCCCCCGTAGCGGGTTGTGTTTTCAGGCAATACGCACGCTTTCAGGCATACCTGCTTTCGTCATTTTGTTCAGCGCTCGTACCAGGGCCATAGCCTCTGCAACCTGACCATCGTAGTCACGCAGTGTCAGTGAACCTCCGAACAGCTGTTTTACCCGGTACATCGCCGTTTCCGCTATCGAGCGACGGTTATAATCTGTTGTCCATTTCCACCGCGCATTACTCCCGGTCAGCCGCTGATTCGCAACAGCACGGTTACGGTCTGCATATTCACCGGGCCAGTAACCCGCGCCTTTTCGGGGCGGGATAAGCGCGCTGATTTTCTTACGCCGCAGTTCATCGTGACAGAGCCGGGTGTCGTAAGCGCCGTGTGCCGATGCTGCCCTGATTTTTCTGTGAGTCTGCCGGATAAGACCCGGGAAGGCTTCTGAGTCCGTCACATTGTTCAGCGACAGGTCTGCACAGATGATTTCATGTGTGTTGCTGTCAACTGCCAGATGCAACTTTCGCCATATACGACGGCGTTCTTTGCCGTGTTTTTTGACTTTCCATTCGCCTTCACCAAAGACCTTCAGCCCGGTGGAATCAATCACCAGATGCGCGATTTCACCTCGGGTGAACGTTTTAAAACTGACATTAACCGACTTTGCGCGCTTGCTGACACTGGTGTAATCCGGGCAGCGCAACGGAACATTCATCAGTGTAAAAATGGAATCAATAAAACCCTGTGCAGCCCGCAGGGTCAACCTGAACACGCGTTTAATGACCAGAACGGTGGTGATGGCGAGATCATAATAGCGCTGAGGTCTTCCCCGTGATGAAGGCGTTGCCGACTCATACCAGGCCTGAATAGGTTCATCATCCAGCCAGAAAGTTATGGAGCCACGGTTGATGAGGGCTTTATTGTAGGTGGGCCAGTTGGTGATTTTGAACTTTTGCTTTGCCACGGAACGGTCTGCGTTGTCGGGAAGATGCGTGATCTGATCCTTCAACTCAGCAAAAGTTCGATTTATTCAACAAAGCCGCATTGAGGCTGTAGCCCAAGGCGATGTTTGCGATGGAGGCACCGGGTTCAGAACACTCCTGAATGACCTGAGCCTTGAAAGATTTGCTGTAGGTACGGCGCTGAGGGCGCATGGAAAATCCGCTTGATGGGCCATGGCCTTCGGCGGCGGTGTCGGGAAGGTGTGTTGGCCGGACGGATACTGTTGAACTACGTTGTCTGGGGCAACGGAAGTGTTTCGGCCCGACTCTGGAACGCGATCCGCAGCGACGACTGGGCAATTCCGCACGTTGGCCTGAGCAGCCTCGGGGAAATCGTCGTCTGGGCGCGCCCAGACGAGTTTCCGCCAAGGAACATGCAGACGAGCAAGGGGCTGCGGGCACTCGGCTACAACGTGAGGATCGGTGTTTGATCGAGGCGCCTGTGGTACACGCAGGCTGACGAGCCAGGCGCTGTCCATTGCCTGATCAGACCGCCCCGCTGCGCCTTGCCTGAGCAGTTGACCTGCATCAATGGGGCGGGAGAACGCTGCACATTGATTCTTGAAGTTATTCATAGTAGGTCTAATATTACAAAGTATTGCAAGGATTTCCTTGGCCGGAACCGCAAAGCGACGCGATTGGAGAGGGTGAGATGAAAGCGCACCTACAGGTGATTTTCACGCTCGATGAATTGGCTGCGTACTTGAAAGTCGGCAAGCGGACGATTTATCGGCTCGCCGCACACGGGGAAATTCCGGCTTTCAAGGTGGGCGGGACGTGGCGGCTTCGTCAAAGTGAAATCGATCAGTGCATCAATGATCAGACCCGAGCCGGAGCAAAGAAGGAGGTGATGCGCAAGCGTGAACAGCAGAAGTCATCCGAGCAGCCCGTGTCGCCTGGGCGCACTGCCCGTCGCAGCAGGCAAAGGGCTTGAGTAACTCGTTTTCCAATTTTTCTGGAGGTATGACATGGACATCGATTTCAAGAAGTTGGCTCCCTGGAACTGGTTCAAGAACGAGCAGCAAGAGCAGCAGACCGCCTCTTCCCTGCCGGTGCAGCGCAATGACCTGCCAGCGGCGAGCGGGCCAGTCAGCCCGATCCTGCAACTGCATCGGGAAATCGACCGGCTGTTCGATGACGCATTCCGGGGCTTCGGTTTTCCGGCGTTGAACATGCCGCAGTGGCCATCCGATTGGTCGGGCATGCTGAAGCCGGCCCTGGACATCCAGGAAACCGACAAGCAGTACAAGATTACCCTGGAAGTGCCCGGTGTCGAGGAGAAGGACATCCAGATAACTCTCGACAACGACGTGCTGATGGTGCGTGGCGAGAAGCGCCAGGAACAGGAGAAGAAGGAAGGTGGCTTCCACCGTGTGGAGCGCTCCTACGGCAGCTTTCAGCGTGCCTTGAACCTGCCTGACGACGCCAACCAGGATTCGATCAAGGCATCGTTCAAGAACGGGGTGCTCACGGTCACGATCGACAAGCGCGAGGTCAGCGCGCCGAAGCAGGGACGCTCGATCCCGATCAACGGCTGACGTCGCCGGCTCGTTCGTCACAAGAAAAACCCGGCACGAGACGAGGAGTCGCGGCTCGCGATGCCTCGTCGCCTCAACCTTTTCAACCTTCTCAGGAGCATCAGCATGGCCAGAAAACAATGCCAGGTCTGCGGCCAACCCGCCACCGTGCGGGTGGAAGCCAATCTCAACGGTCGTAACAGCACCATGCTGTTGTGCGACGACCATTACCGGCAATTAGTGCGCCAGCAAAAGCGCACCGTTTCGCCGCTGGAAGCCTTGTTCGGCTCGCGCAGCGGCCTGTTCGAGGACTTCCTCGGCAGTGACTTCTTCCGCATCGGCGAAGACGCGACGCCAGTTGCCGCCGATACCGATGACGTGGTCGATGCCTCGTTTGGCGAGCCCGCCACCGCAGGTTCGGGTGCGCCGCGCCGTCGCGGCAGTGGGTTGGCCAGCCGCATCAGCGAACAGTCGGAAGCCTTGCTGCAGGAGGCCGCCAAACACGCTGCCGAATTTGGCCGCTCCGAGGTGGATACCGAACATCTGCTGCTGGCGCTGGCCGACAGCGACGTGGTCAAGACCATCCTGGGTCAGTTCAAGATCAAGGTCGATGACCTCAAGCGGCAGATCGAGTCTGAGGCCAAGCGCGGGGACAAGCCCTTCGAGGGCGAGATCGGCGTGTCGCCGCGCGTGAAGGATGCGCTCAGCCGCGCCTTCGTGGCCTCCAATGAACTCGGCCATTCTTATGTCGGTCCAGAGCATTTCCTGATCGGTCTGGCCGAGGAAGGCGAAGGGCTGGCCGCCAACCTGCTGCGCCGCTACGGCCTGACGCCGCAGGCGCTGCGCCAACAGGTCAGCAAGGTGGTCGGCAAGGGCGCCGAGGATGGCCGCGCTGAGACGCCGACCAACACGCCAGAACTCGACAAGTACTCGCGCGACCTGACCAAGATGGCGCGCGACGGCAAGCTCGACCCGGTGATCGGCCGCGCGCAGGAGATCGAAACCACCATCGAGGTGCTGGCCCGGCGCAAGAAGAACAACCCGGTGCTGATCGGCGAGCCGGGTGTGGGCAAGACCGCCATCGTCGAAGGGCTGGCGCAGCGCATGGTGGCGGGTGAAGTGCCCGAGACCTTGCGCGACAAGCGCCTGGTGGAACTCAACATCAACGCCATGGTGGCCGGCGCCAAATATCGCGGCGAGTTCGAGGAGCGCGTGCAGAAGGTGCTGAAGGAGGTGACCGAGCACCAGGGCGAGCTGATTTTGTTCATCGACGAGGTGCACACCATCGTCGGTGCCGGCCAGGGCGGTGGCGAAGGCGGGCTGGACGTGGCCAACGTGTTCAAACCGATGATGGCGCGCGGTGAACTCAACCTGATCGGCGCCACGACGCTGAACGAGTACCAGAAATACATCGAGAAGGATGCCGCACTGGAGCGGCGCTTCCAGCCGGTGACGGTGCCCGAGCCGACGGTGGCCCAGACCATCATGATTCTGCGCGGCCTGCGCGACACCTTCGAGGCGCACCACAAGGTCAGCATCTCCGAGGACGCGATCATCGCGGCGGCCGAGTTGTCCGACCGCTACATCACGGCGCGCTTCCTGCCGGACAAGGCGATCGACCTGCTCGACCAGGCGGCCGCGCGCGTGAAGCTGTCGGCCACGGCCCGGCCGGTGGCCGTGCAGGAGCTGGAGTCCGAACTGCACCAGCTACGGCGTGAACAGGATTACGTGGCCGCGCGCAAGCAGTACGACCAGGCCGCCGAGCTCGGCAAGCGCATCGAAGCCAAGGAGGCCGAGCTCAAGAAGCTCGTCGAGGACTGGGAGCGGGAGCGGGCCTCCGGCAGTGCCGAGGTCAAGGCGGAACACGTGGCGCAGGTTGTCTCGCGCCTGACCGGCATCCCGGTCAACGAGTTGACGGTGGAAGAGCGCGAAAAGCTGCTGCACTTGGAACAACGGCTGCACGAGCGCCTGGTGGGACAAGACGAGGCGGTCCGTGCCGTGGCCGATGCCGTGCGGCTATCCCGCGCCGGCCTGCGCGAAGGCAGTAAACCGGTGGCTACCTTCCTGTTTCTGGGCCCGACCGGGGTGGGCAAGACCGAGCTCGCCAAGGCATTGGCCGAATCGATCTACGGCGATGAGCACGCCCTGTTGCGCATCGACATGTCGGAATATGGCGAACGCCATACCGTGGCGCGGCTGGTGGGCGCGCCTCCGGGCTATGTCGGTTACGACGAAGGCGGTCAGCTCACCGAGAAGGTGCGGCGCAAGCCCTACAGCGTGCTGCTGCTCGACGAGATCGAGAAGGCACACCCTGACGTCTACAACATCCTGCTGCAAGTGTTCGACGACGGTCGCCTCACCGACGGCAAGGGCCGGGTGGTGGATTTCACCAACACCATCATCATCGCCACGTCCAACCTGGGTTCGGACATCATCCAGCGACGGCTGAAGGCGCGTGAGGCGGCTGGCGAGGAGTACGAAAAGACCAAGGCCGAGGTCATGGACGTGCTGCGCGGCCACTTCCGGCCCGAGTTCCTCAACCGCATCGACGAGATCATCGTCTTCCATGCGCTGGGCAAGGAGGAGATCCGCCACATCGTCGGCCTGCAGCTCGATCGCGTGGCGCGCAGCGCCGCCAGCCAGGGCGTGACGCTCACTTTCGATCAGACGCTGATCGACCATTTCGCGGAAGAAGGCTACAAGCCCGAGTTCGGTGCGCGTGAACTCAAGCGCCTGATCCGCAGCGAGCTGGAAACTGCGCTGGCGCGCGAGATGCTCGGTGGCGGCATCGGCAAGGGCGATCACGCCAGCGCACGCTGGGACGACAAGGCCGAACGCGTGGTGTTCGAACGCAAAGAGCCACCGCAGACCCCGGCCGAGCCGGAGCAGCCGGATGTCGCGAAGGCGACCGAGACGCCGCACGGCGACGCTGGCAAAGACTCGAGCAAGAAGAAGTCGGCGAGCGACGCATCTTGATGGCGGGCGAGGCTGCCGTGTCCGACTCCATCAGCCTGGCATGGGCAGCCTCCCTGGCATCGATCGCGGTGGCGGTCGTGGCCGCGGGTCACGCGGTCGTCTACAAGCGTGATCCGCGGTCGGCCACGCCGTGGGGGCTGCTCATCAGCGGCGGCACTGCCCTCCCGCTCGCTGGCCATCCGTTTGCGTGACGGTGCGGCCCGTCTGTTCACCTGATCCTCTGGCAACTCGACTTTCGAGGAACACGGTCCATGGAAAAAAAGAATCAATGGAATACCGGCTACTGGATCGTTGCCCTCCTGCTGTTGCTGAGTTTGCAGAGCTACTGGCAGACGGCGAAAACCGTCGAGCCGGTGCCCTACAGCGAGTTCGAGAAGGCGCTGGACGAGGGGCGCGTGGCCGAAGTGCTGGTGTCGGATCGTACGGTGACCGGGCGCCTGAAGTCGCCGGACAGCCGGGGCAAGACGACGATCGTGGCAACGAGGGTCGAACCCGATCTTGCCGATCGCCTGTCGAAGTACGACGTACCCTATGCCCGCGTGTTGGAGAGCACCTGGCTGAGCGATGTGCTGTCGTGGATCCTGCCAGCGGTATCCTTCTTTGGCGTCTGGTTCTTCCTGTTCCGCCGCTTCGCCGAGAAGCAGGGCATGGGCGGGTTTCTCAACATCGGTAAGAGCCGCGCCAAGGTGTTCGTGGAAAAGAACACCGGTGTGACGTTCGCCGATGTGGCGGGGGGGGGGGGATGAGGCCAAGGCGGAGCTGGTCGCGATCGTCGATTTCCTGAAGAATCCGCAGGACTATGGCCGTCTCGGGGCGCGCATTCCCAAGGGCGTGTTGCTGGTCGGCCCACCGGGCACCGGCAAGACATTGCTGGCCAAGGCTGTTGCCGGGTGGCCGAATCGACCCAGGCGCGCATCGATCAGGCTATCCGCGACATCGTGATGGGCGTGTTCGAGCGCGCCTACCGGATTCTCGACATCAACCGCGCGGTGCTGGAGCGCTGTGCGCGCGAGCTGCTGGCGCGGGAAACGCTCGACGAAAGCGATATCCGTCAATTGACTCAAGGACTTGTTCGGAACTGAAAACAGTAGTAGGTGCCATTCAGAGTAAACCGACGGCTCTGTTCAGTGCGTCATCCAATTCGTCGGCATTGTTCAAGGAGAACCGATATGTCTGCATTGACTCCGTGGGACCCCTTCCGGGAACTGGATGAATTGCAAAACCGCCTGGCGACGATGTTCGGACGAATACCCCAGCGACAGGGCGCCCGTACCGGCAACGAAGCCATGACCACGGCGGACTGGGCTCCAATGGCGGACATCAGCGAGGATGAGAACGCATTCCTCCTCAAGCTGGATCTGCCGGAGGTCCCCAAGGATGCCGTGCGCGTCAGCGCGGAAAACGGTGTGCTCACCATCAGCGGCGAGCGCAAACTGGAAAAAGAGGAGCAGGGCAAGAAGTTCCACCGCATCGAACGTGCGTATGGCCGCTTTGTGCGCAGCTTTGTCTTGCCTGACAACGTTGATCCGACCAAGGTGACGGCTTCCATGAAAGACGGCGTGCTGGAAGTGCGGCTTGTCAAGGCCGAGCAAGCCAAACCGAAACAGATTGAAATCTCAGTCAACTAACTTCAATCAGGAGCCCAAGATCATGAATATCAAACAGCCACAATACACCTTCTCCGCACTTGCCCTGGCGGTCGTCGTCGGACTGAGCGGACCGGCTCTGGCCCAATCGGCGGCAGGTTCTAGCCCAGGTGCTGCAGCACCCTCTGCCGTATCCAAGGCGGCACAGCCACAGGTAGATGACAAGGCCGCCCAGGAAGCCGATAAAAAGCGTGCCGAGCTCACTCAAGACGCCATCACGGCGCTCACCAAGACCCAGGAGGCTTTGACCCTCCTTGATGCAAACAAGACCAAGGAGGCGCTTGCTGCGCTGGAACTGGCCAGCGGAAAGCTGGAACTGGTATTGGCACGCGACGCCAAACTTGCTTTGGCGCCGGTCGATGTACGCGTCATCACCCACGATATCCACGCCAACGTGGAATCGGTAAAGAAAGCGGTCAAGTTGTCTCGGGAGTTGTTGGGTGATGGCGAGGTGCAAAAGGCCCGGCCCATCGTTGCCAATCTGGCCAGCGAAATCGTAATCCAAACCGACAACCTTCCGATGGCAACGTACCCGGCAGCGATCAAGTCGGCCGCACGGCTCATCGACAGCGGCAAGATCGACAACGCCAAAGCGGAACTCGCCCGAGCACTGAACACGCTGGTGGTGACCTCGGTCGCCTTTCCTCTGCCCGTGCTACGGGCCGAAGCCGCGATGGCAAAAGCTGAAAAGCTGGCCGAGACCGACAGGCGCGATGCCAAGCAGAACGAGGAGCTCAGCACCTTGCTGTCGTCCGTGCGCACGGAGATCGAGATGGCGCAGATCCTGGGTTATGGCAAGAAGGCGGACTTCAAACCCATCTTCGATCAGGTGAAGTCCATTGAGCAAAAGTCGGCTGGTGGCAAAAGCGGCAAGGGATGGTTCGACGAGTTGAAGACGCGCATCCAAAAGCTGTTTTGAGGTGATGAAGGGGCTGACTGCTCTGTCGGTCAGTCTCGCGATGTTCGCATTCAGCCCCAATAGATTCGCCTATTTTCACTATCTCATACGAGGCATATCACCATGAATGAGCAAACACCGAATCCCAATGCGACGAACGAAGGAAAAAACGAACAGGCCGCGGTAAGCAGCCTTCCTGTCAGTCCAGAGTCCAAGCCTGAAGTCGTCACGGAGGTACAGCCTGAGGTTCAGAAAGAAACGGACTCGCAGGCGGCAGACAAACGTAAACAAGTCCTCGATGAGGCAGTCTCGGCCTTGTCGCTGACCAAATCAGCGCTGGCCGCACTTGACGGCAAGGACACTGCACGCGCATTGGCAACGCTGGCCGAAGTGACGGGAAAGCTGGAGCTGATCGTCGCGCGCGAACCCACGCTAGCCCTGGCCGGCGTTGATGTGCGCACCATCGTGCACGACTTGTTCGCCAACACGGAAACCATTGAGGCGATGACCGACGAGGCGCTGGATGCCCTCAAACATGGCGAGGTGCAACAGGCTCGCCACGTGCTGGCTTTGCTGGCCAGTGAAATCGTGATCACGGTCACCAACATCCCTTTGGCGTCCTATCCCGCAGCCGTGAAGGCAGTCGTGCCGCTGATCGATCAGGGCAAGATCGAAGAAGCCAAAGCCGCGCTGCAGTCAGCGCTCAGCACGCTGGTCGAGGAGCGCAGCGTGCTTCCGCTGCCCGTCCTGCGTGCGAAGCTGCTCCTGAAGCGCGCCGAGCCCCTGGTAGAAGATGGTCAGCGCAGCGAAGCATCCAATGAGCGCCTGGAGACATTGTTGAACGAAGCCCGGCAGCAGTTGGAAATGGCAGAACTGCTGGGCTATGGAAAAAGGAAGGACTTTGAGCCCCTGTACGCTGAACTCAAGAAAATCAAGGAAAAGACGGGAGGGGGAGGCTGCGGAAAAGGCTGGCTCGATGAAGTCAAGGCAAAACTGTCCAGGTTGTTCTGAAACCGCTGGAGAGGGGGCGCATAGCGCCCCCTCTCTTGTCCCATGAGTGTTTGATTTTTTATTTTGTATAGATCTTTAGGAGATATTGCATGAACACAGACACCATCGCCAATTCCAATGCGGATGACCCCACCAAAGCACTGTGTTCGCTGAGCCAAAATTGGTGGCTTTTTGTGCTGCGCGGTGTCTTGGCATTGATTTTTGCAGCCCTCGCGTTCTGGATGCCACAATCGGCTCTGTTGGCCATGACCATCATGTTCGGCGCATTTTCCTTGGTCAATGGCGCGTTCAACTTGTTTGCAGCGGTGCGCCATATCCAGAAAAAAGAGCGCTGGGGCTGGCTGCTGTTCAGCGGCATTGTCGGCATACTTACGGGCGTCGTCGTCCTGGTTGCTCCTTGGGTCGCCACGATAGTCTTGGCTTCTTTTTTATGGGCTAGCGTGGGCTTCTGGGCGATTTTCACCGGTGTGCTGGAGATATCCGCCGCCGTTCGGCTGCGTCGGGAAATCAAGGGTGAAATCTGGCTTGCCCTCAGTGGACTGCTCTCGATTATCCTTGGTGCTATCGTCTTGTGGATATTTTTTACCCGTCCGGTCGAGTCATTCGTGGCCGCAGGCTGGCTGTTGGGTTTCCATGCGGCAGTCTATGGCGTCACGCTTTTGTTCTTGAGTTGGAGTCTTCGCAAAACGCGCCTGGGGTAAGAGCGTGCCAAACCAAAATCTATGGATATGAGCATCCTCGATTCATGCCTCCATAGAAATGACATCGAAGGAGTCATACATGCAGATACAATATAGCTATCGAGCTATCGACAAAGAGTTTCATGAACCTTGGCAGAGAGCTTTGGGAAATGTGATCGAGCACGCCCTCAAGCCATTGCTCGACAAACACACTAAAGATTCAGCGCGACTTCAAATCGTCCTTGATCGCGACAAGATCAAGCGGCAATTTCTGGCCAGTGGCTATATGCACCTGCCCGGCAAAAAGATTGTCAGCGTTACTGCATCACATGACGAGCTGACGCCCCTCGCGCAGATGCTCGCACAGTCGTTGTTCCGTCAGGCCAAGAAGCATTTTGACCGACTGCATGCTCAGGATCAAATCAAGCGCAAAGCACGACGCGAGCGCTTGCGCGAGCTCAAGGTGCGGATTGCCGCAAAACCCGCATCAGCCGCCCATGAGGCCGAGGTGACCCGAATGCCTCTACTGTCGAAACTTGAGGCTGTCGCAAGGCGTGAGCTGGCTTATCTGCGGGCCGTCGGCGATTTACCGCGCGATTATCCGACGCTGCGCGACGTGGTGGATGAAGCGATTGTCCGAGCTAAGGTGGAATGGCAATCCGTGCCGGGGGAAAAAGAGGCTTACACCGGTCTTTTGAAGCATCTGTTCGCCGTCCTGGATAACGAAGTGGCAAGCAGCCGGCAATTTGGCGAATTCGTTTCTCTGGACGCGCCGGTCGAACCGGATGCCCAAGACGTGGCCGAGGCCATGGTGGAAGAGGAAATCTTCGAATTTTATCAGCACGATGACACACTCAAGCTGGCCGATATTTTCGCTGGCAGTCAGCATCCCGATGTCGCAACGATCGCGGAACAGGAGGAGCTGATTGATCGGTCGAGCGAGTTCGCTTTTGCATTTGACCTGCTGAAGGACATGCCGCGTTTGTGGCGGCGCATTTTTCTGCTTATCCGTGTGGACGGGCTGAATGCCAGCAGCGTCTCTGAAATCCTGCTGATTCCTAGTAAGGAAGATGCTGTCCGAAGGTGGCTCATGCAGGCCGAAGCATTCATCGCTGCTCATCTGGAAGAGGCCGGAGTAAGCAAAAACGGGAACGATTGGCTCCAAGGCGTTGATTGGTCGGCATTGTCTGTGACCCGAAACGAGGCAGCCTCACTGTGGTCCAAGGAGGCGAACCATGAAGAATGATCTTCACCTTGTCTGCCCGCATTGCCAGTCCATCAACCGCGTACCGACTGCGAAGCTATCGGAACATCCCAACTGTGGCCGCTGCCAGCAGCCCTTGTTCACGGGCGAGCCCATCGAGTTGACCACGGCGACGTTCTCGCGCCACGTGGAGCGCAGCGATCTGCCGCTGCTGGTCGATTTCTGGGCGCCATGGTGCGGGCCGTGCAAGATGATGGCGCCACAGTTCCAGCAAGCGGCGCACCAGCTCGAACCGAGGATCCGGCTGGCGAAGGTGAATACCGAGGCTGAGCCCCACCTGGCCACGCAGTTCGGTATCCGCAGCATCCCGACGCTTGCCCTGTTCCAGGGTGGGCGGGAAATCGCCCGTCAGGCCGGCGTGATGGGCGCGCAGGACATCGTGCGCTGGACGTCGACGCAAGTGGGACGCTGACCGATGCAGGGCTTGCTCGGCACTACACTAATCCTGCTGGCAGCTTGCAGCCTGGCGGCGATGGCGACGGCGGCGTTCAGAGTGCCCGCCTTGCTGGGGTATCTCTCTGTCGGCGTTGTACTGGGCCCCTCAGTCATCGGCGTGATCGCGCCGGGGGAGACGCTGAGCTTTCTGTCCGAGCTGGGCGTGGCGCTGCTGTTGTTCATGGTCGGACTGGAATTCTCCCTCGGAGACTTCTGGCTCGCCCGCAGGACGGTGCTGATGGCGGGCGCTCTGCAGATGATCGCCGTGGCCCCGCCGCTGATCCTGCTATTGATGTGGCTGGGGCAGCCCGGCCAGAGCGCCGCGCTGCTCGGCACTGCGGCGGCCATGTCGTCCACGGCGCTGGTCAGCCGACAACTGGCCGACCAAGGCGAGCTCACCACCCGCCACGGACGCAGTGCCATCGCCGTGCTGGTCTTTCAGGACCTGGCCAGCGTGCCCCTGCTGGCCTTGCTGGCGATCTGGGCGCGCGGCGAGTCGCCGAAGATCGAGCATGTGCTGCTCGAAGTATTCGGTGTGCTGCTGCTGTTCGCGGCAGCGGCCCTCGTCTCGCGCCGTCTGTTGCATGGCCTGCTGGGCTGGGTGGCGCGGCGGGGCCACGAGGAATCGTTCGTGCTCGTCTCCTTGTGCGTGGTGGTGGCTGCCGCCGCTGCTGCGCACGCGGTCGGCGTATCCGCCGCCCTGGGGGCCTTCCTCGCCGGGATGGTGCTGGGCGAGAGCGACTTCCGGCACCACATGGAAAGCCACCTCAGGCCGTTTCGCGATGTGTTGTCGGGCGTGTTCTTCGTGACCATCGGCCTGCAACTGGACGCAGCACAGATTCTTTCGGCACCGCTGGCGGTGCTGGCGTGGCTGGTGGTGCTGGTACCGGTCAAGATCCTGCTCAATACGCTGGCCTTGCGGGCGACGCGCCTGTCCGCCCTCGATGCCTGGCGCACGGGCATAGCGTTGGGGCACGGCGGCGAGTTCGCCCTGCTGTTGTTGGGCACGGTCTTGCAGCAGCATCTGATCCCCGCGACCGTCGTCCAACCCATGCTGGTCGCGCTGGTGCTCAGCATGGCCCTGGCACCGCTACTGATCCGCCATCACGATGTACTTGCCCGGTTCTTGAGCCGCACCGGCGGCGTCATTCAGCCACCCCAGGCTGAAGAAGTCGAGATCGCCGCGCAGACGACGCGATATCGAGACCATGTCATCGTTTGCGGCGCGGGCGAGCTTGGCCTGACAGTCAGCGAGATTCTTCGCCACGCCGGCGTGGCGCATCTGCTGCTGGAGGCGGACGCGCAGAAGGTAGAGGCCGCGCGTGCCGCCGGCGCGCCGGTGTTCCATGGCGATGCCAGTCGGCCCGATACCTTGCTGGCTGCCGGCTTGACGCATGCGCACTTGGTGGTGCTAACGTTCGCCCATGCCCAGCAAGCGTTGCGCATCGCCCAGGCGATTGCCGAGCGCCGTCCGGCGCTAACCTTGTGGGTGTCATGCAGAAGTACGACCGCGGCCGATGCATTTCGCGCCATGCCTAACGTGCGCGTTTATCAGCAATCCTTTGCCGCAGCTATTGGGCTGGCGGAACAGGTGATGTCGACGCTTGGCATGTCGACCGAGTTGATTGAAGGACACATCAGTGCAATGCGCCGCCGTCTTGACAGCAGCCGTTTTCCAGGGAGTTCATAGTCATGAAATCAAAACGCCTTAACCCATTTCAGGTCTTGCGTGACCAATTGGCCATCATGAGTTTTTACGAGCGCTTCGAGCAGGTCGTCGCGCTCGTGCTGTCGGCGGTGATCGCCGTCATCATCATGGTGTCGCTGTTCCAGCTCATCTCCATCGTCTTCACGCTGCTGGTTCTCGATGCCTTCAATCCCCTGGACCACAAGGTATTCCAGAGCGTGTTCGGCATGATCATGACGCTCTTGATCGCGATGGAGTTCAAGCATTCCATCGTGCGCGTGGCGCTGCGTCGGGACAGCATCATCCAGGTTAAGACGGTGGTCCTGATCGCGGTGATCGCACTCTCCCGCAAGTTCGTGATCCTCGACTCCGACGCGAGCCCCGCAAAGATAGCCGCGCTGGCAGGCGCCACGCTGGCTCTGGGTGCGACCTACTGGCTGCTGCGCAAGCGCGGCGACCGCGCCGCCGAGACCTCTGAGCATGACCCGTCATCATCCGAGTGATCCGCGCACTGCGCTCTTGCAACACCGCTGGCTCAACCGCCTGCAGACCGGGCTGTTGGTCCTGACCCTGGTCGGGATCGCAGCCGCAGCAGGGAGACTGCCATTTGGGGAAGGCTGCCTGTGGCTCGCGCTGTTTGCCGTTGCAGGTGCGTTGCTGCTGGACCCGGTAGCCGCGTCGGCGCTGAGCTTGCGCCTGTACCGCGTACGGGCCTTGCACCCGCAACAAGCCCACGAGATGTGGGCCCTGTTGCGCGAGCTGCCCGCCACGCCGGTGCCGCACTATGTGCCCAGTGCCGTCGTCAACGCCTTCGCCACCGGATCGAAGCAGGAGGCATCGATCGCCCTCACCGATGGCCTGCTGCGCAGCCTGAGCCCACGCGAGCTGGCGGGTGTGCTCGCGCACGAGGTCGCGCACATCACTAATGAGGATCTGCGTATCATGGGGCTGGCGGATTCCGTCAGTCGCCTCACGTGCCTACTGGCCCTTATGGGACAGATCGCGATCCTGCTCAGCCTGCCCGCGCTGCTGGTTGGCGCGGCGGAGGTCTATTGGCCTGGTCTATTGTTATTGGCCGCATCGCCCCAACTGGCCCTGCTCGCACAGCTCGGCTTGTCTCGCGTGCGTGAGTTCGACGCTGACCGCCTTGCGGCGGAACTGACTGGCGACCCGCAGGGGCTGGCGTCCGCGCTGGCGAAAATCGAGCGGGTCAGCCGCTCCTGGCGTGCCTGGCTATGGCCGGGATGGGGCAATCCCGAGCCCTCCTGCTTGCGCACGCGTCCGGCAACGCAAGAGCGCATCGCACGCCTGCTGACGTTGGCGCCTGGGCCAGCATCAGCGTTGCCACTCCGCGCGCCCCATTTTTTGCCGGAATCCGCTTTGGCGACGCGCCCACCGCGCTGGCGCCCGAGCGGGCTGTGGTGCTGATTGCCCATCAACAGGAGACGTCTCATGGCCTATCTCGACCCGTACCAACGCCCCGCGCCGGACCGCTTCGTCCGGCGCTGGCTCTTCATCACCGCCTGTATTGCCGCGCTCATGCTGCTGTGGCAGTTTCTGTCTGCCATCGAGGCCTGGTTCAGTCCGCGCGAGGCAGCAGAACGCACCGTGATGGCGCGTGGCGATCTGGCGGCGGACGAGAAAACCACCATCGAACTGTTCGAAAAATCGCGCGCCTCGGTGGTCTACATCACCACCGCGCAATTAGTACGCGATGTCTGGACGCGCAACGTGTTCTCCGTGCCGCGCGGCACTGGCTCGGGCTTCATCTGGGACGACGCCGGCCACGTCGTCACCAACTTCCACGTCATCCAGGGCGCGTCCGAAGCCACCGTCAAACTGGCCGACGGCCGCGACTACCAGGCCGCGCTGGTGGGGACGAGCCCCGCGCACGACATCGCCGTGCTCAAGATCGGCGTCGGTTTCAAGCGCCCGCCGGCCGTGCCGGTCGGCACCAGTGCCGACCTCAAGGTGGGTCAGAAGGTGTTTGCTATCGGCAACCCCTTCGGCCTGGACTGGACGCTCACCACTGGTATCGTCTCCGCGCTCGACCGCTCGTTGCCGGGAGAAGCGGGCGGCCCGGCCATCGATCACCTGATCCAGACCGACGCCGCCATCAACCCCGGCAATTCCGGTGGCCCGCTGCTCGATTCGGCTGGGCGGCTGATCGGAATCAATACCGCCATCTACAGTCCGTCTGGCGCCTCGGCCGGCATAGGCTTTGCGGTGCCGGTCGATACCGTCATGCGCGTGGTGCCGCAACTCATAAAGACCGGCAAGTACATCCGTCCGGCGCTGGGCATCGAGGTGGATGAGCAGCTCAACACGCGTCTGCAGGCGCTGACCGGCAGTAAGGGCGTATTCGTATTGCGCGTGACGCCGGGCTCGGCGGCGCACAGGGCCGGGCTCGTCGGCGTCGAGGTCACCGCAGGCGGCATCGTGCCCGGCGATCGCGTTATCAGCATCGACGGTATCGCCGTTGACGACGTCACCACATTACAGGCCCGGCTAGACGACAAGAACGTTGGAGATGTTGTGGTCTTGTTAGTGGAGCGGGCCGGCAAGACTCGCGAGATGCTTGTGGAACTACGACCGGGAGTTTGATGGAAAGTGGGTCATGGATCTGCACAGCGAAGCAGCCAAGCGACTTCAGCCTTGCGCCGAACTACGAGCCCTAGCTAGGGATGGTCTGAAGTAGCCCTGTATTTCCGGCTGACTTCTGCCACTGCTGATTTTGAAAGCGGTGAACCGATCAAAAACGATCGGATCACCCGCTCATTTCGGTGCTTTCAGCCGTCGCGAGCACCTTGCGACGGCCATTTTCCGCATTACAGGCGCACCTCTCCTGCGCTTGCCAGCAAATGTCGGCGGGCCATCCATAGGTTCGACAGGGCAAACAGCGTCACCAGTTGTGCAGTGTTCTTCACCAGCCCTCGGAAACGTACCTTGGTGTAGCCGAACTGCCGCTTGATCACGCGAAACGGGGGCTCTACCTTCGCTCGCACTTGCGCCTTGGCCTTCTCGATCTTGCGCTTGGCTTTGTACAGGGTGCTGCGTTTATCGAGCATCTTGTAGGTGCTGCGGCGTGCTGCGACCTGCCAGATCACTTCTCGGTCGGCATGCTCGGAGCGCTTTTCGACGCCTGTGTAGCCGTCATCGGCGCAGACGACGTTCTCGTCGCCGTGCAGCAGTTTGTCGACCTGGGTGACATCCGCCACGGTGGCTTGTATCTAACAGTTTGTGGTGATTAGCTACCACCACTGAAGCAGAGTGAGCTGCCCCCTTCCCTTAAGGTCAGAAAAGTCGGCACCGCTGAACCTTGATTTGCAGCACATGGCCCTCCGCTTCACCTTTCACGCCAGCACATAAGGTTGAACGGTTACCGGGAGCTCGACTCCGTATGTACAAGGCGAACAGGCGTGACGGTTTATGTGAGAGGAGTTTGACCATGTTTCCAGTCGGCATTGACGTAAGTAAAAAAACCCTGGATCTTTGCATGCTTTATGACGGTATCAAAGGACGCATAAAAACCCGTAACATCCAGAATAACAGACATTCAGTTGAAAATATTCTTCGCTGGCTCAGGCTTCAACATTGCAGTCCGGAAGATGTTCATGTGGTAATGGAAGCTACCGGTGTTTATCACGAACGGCTGGCCACTGAATTACATGATGCCGGTTTCCGGGTTTCTCTGGCCAACCCTCACCGTAGTCGGGAGTTTGCGCGTGGCATGGGAATCATGACAAAAACGGATAAGGTGGATGCGTATATGCTGGCCTGTTACGCATTCCTTAAGAAGCCACACCGCTGGGAGCCGCCGGCACCCGAAATCAGATATCTCGGTGCACTCCTGCGACGGCGGGATGTTCTGCTGGGTGATGCCCTGCGTGAGGAGAACAGGCTGGAAAAATACCTGTCGACAGACACACCTGCAGATATTATCAGTTCCTGCAGGCGTATGGCGCAGCTTCTGCGCGAGGAGGTAAGTAATATCGAGCGGCAGATAAAAGCACATATCAAAGCCAGCCCTGCACTGAGGCGTGATTATACACTGCTGACCTCAATTAAATCGGTTGGTCCCCAGCTGGGGATGCATATGCTGGTCGTGCTTCGCAGCCATAACTTTGTATCGGCTGAGCAGGCTGCCGCCTTTCTGGGCGTGGTGCCGATCGAGAAACGCTCAGGCACATCGGTCCGGCGCCGGCCGCGGATGTCGAAAATCGGCCCCCCTCAGTTGAGAGCGAAGCTTTACATGTCCGCCCTGTGCGGAAAAATCTACAATAAGCGAATGCGTGATATTTACGATGAGATGTGCCTGCGGGGTAAACCTAAAATGGTGGCCATTGGCGCGCTGATGCGGAAACTGGTGCACTGGTGTTATGGCGTCCTGAAGACCGGAACCGTTTTTAATGACGAAGACCTGAAACCGGTACTGTCAACCTGACTATACCAGGCTGGCATTAAACACAAGGTAACGCTCACTGCAATAAGTGAGCGCAGTCCGTTATGAGCGAAGAGCGGATATTCAGACCGACTGATAGCTGATTTTGAGTTGCCAAAAAGAGCGCTCCTATTCAGTACAAAAAAGATGGTAATGTTTCATAAAATCTCTTAGGCCTTGCAGGAATGGTTTTGAAATGAATGGATCTTGTTTGTGTGGAACAATTGAATTTGAACTTACTCATAAACCAGCAGTGTTTTATCGTTGTCATTGCTCGCTTTGCAGAAAGCAGAGCGGCGTGGGTTACAATCTCGCCACACTAGTCAAAGACAGTGAGTTTCGCTGGATTAAAGGGGAAAACTGCATTGCTTCATGGTCTAAGCCAACGGGGTACCGTACAGATTTTTGCAATGTATGTGGCTCAACTGTGCCTAACAGTCTGCGAGATGTACCTTATGTCTGGGTTCCTGTTGGTTTAATTGACGAACGTCTTGAAATGGAATGTGCAGGAGACTTCTGCACTGATGATGCAATGCCCTGGGATGAAACCCGCTCACCTAGTTGTCACGCTGGACCTGTCGAGTCTCTAGCCTCGCTTTTAAAGTACCTGAAACTCAATTCCTGAGCGTCAGCATTTGGCACAGAGCAGACTCTCAGGAAGCCCGGTTGCCGGTGGCGAAAACGCTGGGTGAGTATGACTTCAGTCAGGTGCCGGAACTGAATAACGCTCAGTTCTGGCAGCTCTGCGAAACGACAGACTGGGTTGATGCCGTAGAAAACGTCCTGTTGTTCGGTGCCAGCGGCCTGGGAAAAAGCCTTCTGGCGGAGGCGATCGTGGATGGTGTTGTAAGGCTGGGCTACCGGGCCCGGTTCTACAGTGCCGGAGAGCTGCTGCAGGAGCTGCGTAAAGCGCGGACACAACTAAAACTGAACGAGCTTCTGCTGAAACTGGATAGCTACCGGGTGATAGTGATAGACGACCTCGGGTATGTCAAACGCGACAACGCGGAAACGGGAGTGTTGTTCGAACTGATCGCGCATCGCGATGAGCGCGGCAGTCTGGTCATCACTAGCAACCATCCGTTCAGCACGTGGGGCAGCATCTTCGTGGATGAAACGATGGCTGTGGCAGCAGCCGACCGGCTGATCCATCACGGATATATTTTCGAGCTAAAAGGAGAAAGTTACCGGAAAAAGACAGCGAAGGCAGTAACCAGCGTGGCTTAAAACCACCTATCAATGGATGCGGCCAGAGTAGTTGGCGCCAGTCGGCAAAACTAGTTGACGTCTAATACGCGGTAGCAGAAAGCAATATGTGGTGGAGTTCGGACCGCTTCGAGTTCGGCTGTGACAACGGTGAAAAACTGCGGGTCACGTTCGCGCGGGACTGCTGTGGCAGAGAGGCCATAGACTGGGCGGCAAGCACCGGAGGCTACGACAGTTCGAGGGTGCAGGATGTGATGCTGAGGTCGGTGGAAAAGCGTTTCGGCGACAGGTTGCCGGATACTCCGATACAGTGGCTGAAGGATAACGGTTCAGCGTATACCGCGCATGAAACGCGGAAGTTCGCCAGAGAGCTGAACCTGAAGCCCTGCACAACAGCGGTGAGCAGCACGTAGAGTAATGGCATAGCTGCAGCAACCGGAGAACTGGTCAGCTGTAGACCATGAAAAAGAGATTCTGCTTTCATTTTGCCTTCAGACATTGTTCCCTGCGGCTGCATTGGTGGCATTGCCACTTTTTCATGAGTATCAGAGGCCAACTTGCCCGAAATCAGAACATCTGGTGCCTTATGTTGTTCGGTCCATTCCATCAGCGGAGAAAGCAAATCTATCTGATTTAACCCTTCACCACCGCCACAATGACCTACTCCCGGCAACAGGAACAGACGGACAAACTTTTCAGTATTTCTTTCTCCAAGCTCCATCGGCCAGGTCAGGCTCGGGGCATCCAGACGCAGAAGCGGAAACCGTTCAGACGCCAGCCCCTCCTGACGCAGCATCAGCCAGATGCGCCGATAACCAAAACGTCTGCGTTCAAGAGTCAGCTAGATAATATGCCCTGATAAATGTGCATCAGCGTACAGCTGCTGAAGCACATTTATCAGGGCGTATCACAAAGCTTGCGCTCGAACGAAGGCGTTTTGGTTATCGGCGCACCCGCCGGAGGGGTACGGCCAGCTGTTTCGTGCATTTGAAGCAGATGACACTAGTATCTGCATCAGATGCGGCTAGCAATGTGGATTGACAAGGTCCGGGGCGAGAGAAGTGGCGCATCAGAAGGTTGCCCCCTGACGATCGACCGCATGTCTGACTAGGGCGCTGCACGATCCAGGGATAAACTTTGCGACCGCGATGTTTGCTTATTGCGAGGAATTGATCAGCATTAAAGGCGCGATGGGCCACGCCAGCATCACCTCAACTCAGCAATATGCTCGGCGCTGAGAAACACGGTTTCGTCTAATGCATTATCTTCTCAGACTGATTGAGAACTGGCAGGAATCTGTATTAGATATCACTGTCGCAACTCAAGAGGTTGCAAGACTGCTCTGTAGTCCATGTCTATTCTAAGTTTTCAAAACAATCAAATATAGAGTTTCTGCTCCGGACTTTGTCATAAGTGCGTCGTATCGGTTCTCTCTTTTTCACCTGCACAGTCCTGTCGGGCCACATTACTGAGGTTGGAGACTGTGGTGAGCGAGTGTCTGATAATGTATAACATACCGGATCAGGATATCTCTCCATTTTTTATGGCATACATTTTCATGTCTGCCTCTTTCATTATGTCGGAAGGTACCTTATGTTTCTCTGCATTAAATTCTGCAGTACCTGCTGAAAATGATAATATACCGGATATTGTAGCGGATTGATTTAAGTTATGCACAGCTAGCTTGATTTTTTCTACAACTGATACAGCATCAGCCTCTGAGCAGTCAGTCAGTAAGTAAAATACTGAATTCATCACCACCGAGTCTGGCAATCATGTGATTGCCTGCTGTAACCTCTTCAAGGATGCGGGCGAAAGCCTTCAGCACTCTATTGCCTTCATGGTGTCCAAAGGTGTCATTGATAAATTTGAACTCATCGAGATCAATAACGATGACACTAAACACGCTCTTTTTTAATCGTGCTTTGCGGAAGGTTTTTTCAAGAAAGAGGGTATAGGAGCGGCTGTTAAATTGTTCAGTTAAAGAATCTTTAATGGCTATTTGTAATAATTCAAACTCGTCTTCTACAATTGCTGCGAGGTCCATGAGCAAAGACATTTGCTCTGGGGAAAAGATTTTTGGCGAACTGTCAAGCACGCAGATTGCACCGGCTATATCTCCGCCGGGTAAACGCACCGGATATCCTGCATAAAAACGTATAAAAGGATAGCCGGTAACCAGAGGATTTTTTAAAAAGTTTGGATTCATCAATGTGTCTTCAATGACCAAAGGCTGTCCGGTTTTTAAAATCCAATTGCAGAATGACACCATTTTATTTATTGGTTGCAGTTCCACACCACATAAGGATTTGAAGTACTGCCGTTCTTCATCAATTAGTGTAACCAGCGCTATTGGAACATCAAACAACCTTACCGCTATTCTCGTCAGTCGATCGAAACGTTCATCTGAGCCGGTATTCAAAAGTTCGATGTTATATAAAGAAAGCTGTCTTTTTTCTTCGTTTCTCTGGTTGGAATTAATCATTTAAATCGTTTATCTCACTAAAGTGATATATTTATGTATTTCTTTAAATAAAGTGGTGCTTTCAGTTAGCAGGAACAGTTTTAATAAACTTTCGGTATATGTAAATTCCTTTCTCTTGAAAAAAAAGCGCTCTTTATAACCAAATGTTATAGAAAACATTGTGGTATCGACAAAACCAACCGTCGGAGAATAAATCAACACATTAATCTTATGCTATTGAACTTAAACTCCTACTTCAATATAGTTATACAATTTTTTTTAATGTCCATGTTTATCTGTTGCCTTTTCTCCTGATAGACACTATCCTGTTGATTCCATGAATATTGTATGGCATATGCTTGTCGCCAACTCTGTTTCTTTTTATGAGCCTGACTTTTTAGATAAAAAACTATCCAGGACTAAAAAATGCTTAAAAAATTCATTCATTCTTCAGAACCTGTTCTGAAGGCGCTGCAGGATCACGCAGCTTTTATAGAGTTTTCAACAGATGGCGTCATTTATGACGTAAATAAAAAATTTCTTGATGTTGTTGGTTATGAAAGAGACGAATTGATTGGACAGCACCATCGCATATTTTGTGATGAAGACTATGTAAAAAGTACAGATTATGAGTCTTTTTGGCTAAAACTTTCTGCCGGGTACTCGTTTTCTGACAAGTTCATGCGTTATAAAAAAGATGGCTCGATAATATGGCTTGAAGCTAACTACATCCCTATTAAAAGCAGGGGGGGTAAAGTAAAAAGCATCATAAAAATAGCCAGTGATATAACAGAGCGTATTGTCATAGCTCTTGAAAAGGATGCGTTATTAAAAGCTGCAAGTCTTTCTATGGGAATGATCACATTTTATCCATCGGGACACATTATCACAGCTAATGATAATTTTTTAAATGCTGCAGGATATAGCCTGGCAGATATCCAGGGTAAACACCATTCATTATTTTGCGATAAAACTTTCAGTACATCTGCTGAGTATGCACTTTTTTGGGAAAGATTAAGTTGTGGTGAAACGCTGACCGGTGTATACCGGCGCATCACGAAACACGGTGCGGATTTGTGGCTACAGGCCAGTTACTGTCCTGTTTTTGATTTTAACGGAAAGGTAATGAAGGTTGTCAAATATGCTCAGGATATTACAAAACAGAAGTTAAAAAATGAGTTTGAAGCACAGGCGGCGCATAAGGCATATGATGTGTCATCTTTAACTGCGGAGCAGACATCACATGTCAGTGCAGCAATTGCAGAAACGTCTGTTGCTCTTGAAGACGCAATTACCACTACCACGGTGCTGAATGGGTATATTCAGCAATTATCACAGCGCTCCGCAGAAATAACTGAAATATCAAATACTATCCATGATATCGCCGTCCAGACAAAAATGCTTTCACTGAATGCCACAATCGAAGCTGCTCGGGCTGGAATTCATGGTCGGGGATTTTCTGTTGTGGCTGCTGAAGTACGTCTTCTGGCGGACAGGATAGATTCCGCTACGAAACAAATTTCGGGTATTACTGAGCAGAACAGCGAACTCTGTAAAAAGTCCGTAGTGAAAATACGTGAGAGTAATGATGCGATCATAAAATCTGTCAATACGGCAGAAAAGACCGCAGAAATAATCTCGCAAATCAGTATGAATGCCTCGGCCATGATGGCGGTTGTTGAAGAGATAAATACTGCTGTACAGGCTGAATCATAGCCCCCTGCTTTCAACTGGTATTTTTTGTGTCTGAAACTAGAGTCAGTATTTTTAACTTAAATGTCATTACATAAAAAATTGACAAAGTAGTGGACGATGAAAAATATCAGTTTTTCACTCATGCCTCCTTCCAATTTCATGCCTCCGAAATACGAAAAGCAACCTTAACGAATGGAAGGGACTTGCCATGGATGGTTATTCGATTAAGGTCAAATCCCCTGAAAATGGCGTATAGCGCAGGAGTACACCTTATCGCTATAGGTGAGCCTTTTCAAAAAACAGGCTTACCGTACAATAATTCTCTATATCCAAACTGACCCCATTATGCTTACGCCGGCCACCTGGGGATTATTGGTCTGGTACAGTCTGCTTTTGGCTTACTTAGGATGACGTGATGGCTATCAGTGAGAAAGAACTGATAGCCCGTAACCACCTGACAGGTTATCGGTCGGGCTTAACTGGTTATTAGCGCAGGGCATGTTAAACTTCCCGCAGGGAAAAGGAGAGAAGCATGAACCATGAAAGTGATCTGACGAACCACGGCTTCAGTGAAGAGGACATTGTCCGGCTGCAGGCCAGTTCAGCTAAAACGGGTACGGAGATGGATACCCTCCTGAACGATCTGGCAAACCGTTTTAAGGCCCTGATATGGGTGCTGTCAGTCATGTTACTGATTTTTGTGGTCACACTTTTGGCGGGCTCGAGGATGCATGCCATTTCCTTTGGCGTGGCTATTCTTGTTCTTGGCACTCTGTTTACGATTACCATGCCTTTGAAGCTGGCCTATAAATCATGGCATTACCGCCGGAATCTCATTTCCCAGCGTCATCAGAAGTGATCAGATCGAAAACAACCTTAGCCTTTACCCCCCATCCCACAATTTTCATTGTCAGTTTGCCCCGGGACATGGTGTCGATTTTCCGGTAAAAATCGGTGCTGATATAGTTAAACAGACGCCATGTCCCAGGTCTGGCCATTAATCCATAGACACTGTAGATATTGCCTGCAAGCGCGATCCCGTTGTATATCCCTAACCCTGTTGATCGTTCAAATCCCATGAATTTAGCGATGTTCATGGCACCATCACCAAACATACCCTGCGTGTCAGGTTCATTCAGGAACTGACGACCAACTTCACGGGTTATCGTGTTGGCCGAGTCGACAATCAGAATAGCCCCGGCAAGAACGCCTACGGGGGTCATTGAGGAAGTCAGCACGAAGCCAAATACGCCCTGCATACCTGCCAGCACCACTTTAATTCCTGAGATGACATAACCGACCATCCGGTCTTCATCCCTGACGTATTTGATCTGGGCATATAGTTTCGCATAACCGGTCTGGAGCTGCCGGCTCTGCTCAAGCAGACTGCTGTTTTCTGCCTGCAGGTTACGCAGGCAGGTCATGCACTCTTCGTCAGACTTTGCCCGCCGGGCACGCTCAAATTCGCCATTAATGACAGATTTAATTTCATCGATGAATTTGAGACGCGTCAATCCATCCCCCAGATGTCGGGCGCCAACAATATTAGCGGTATTGACGAGTTTGCGGGCCTCCAGATTAATCATGGTTTCTGCCCAGAGTCGTGCCTGGCTTTTGTTTCCCGGAAGAATTATATCCATTTTACTCATCCTGATTGAAAATCACCCGTTAAAGCTTATCGCGCTCCCGGATTTAGGCAACCCTGCTTTAAAGGGTAAAATAATAGTCTGATGCTGTCAGTAAACCTTCGCCCATGATGGCCAGCCTGTGTAGTCCAGGGTTCATGGAACATGTATGCCGCGAAGCGGCATGGAGACGCCAGCCGGAGCTGAACCGGGTGATTCTGGTGAGGGGCGTCGTAACCGGCATCAGCCGTTACGGATTGATAGGTTCTGCCAATCCCATCCCTTTCCCTGCAAAGCTATACCCGCTTAAAGCTTTCCGATTGCTAATGTGCGCGGTCGGAGTGAGTCCGTCAAGGCCGATGGCCGCTGACGGGCTGTATCTCCGCGTTAGCGCCGTCAGGCGCTTACGAGCGTGTATGAAGTGATTACCGTGACTTAACTACAGCTACTCTTGATACTAGTTACAACATCCCTCTTAAAGCGAGGGTGTTCCGGCCCTTTGGGCCGGGGCGGCGTCGGTTTAGCAGGGGTCAGGTATGTATGCGGTGCCGGGTTCTGGCCAGAAAGGGGCCCGGCGCTTGCGACGGGAGGTACTTTTGATTTTGTTCTGAGCGCGAGGCCGTGAGGCCGCTGCATGCGAAGGCATTTTTCGTTATCCACAGAGTGACTGCAGACAAAGATCTACTCTGGAATGAAATGAACAGAGAGATAAAAACGGTGAAGTAAGACTGTTTTGCGGAATGTCTTTTATTCGTTTCCGGGTTACTTCACTTATTCGTTTGCGGATTTCTGTGTAAAAAAAAGAGACAGTGGCCACTGGGGGCCATAACGACAAGCAGAACGTCATGGTGACCGGAAGGAGAACGGAGTGAAGGTTGAAAAATGAGCAGAGTGGCCGAAAAAAACCAGCACGAAAAGCCCCGGTGAGGGGCCCGTAAACAAGAAGACTGTTGTGTCGTCTGTGACTAGTCCGGGGGAGAAAGCGCCAGATCCAGCTGGTAAAGATGCTGGATGGCCAGAGCCTTCAGGCGCTCAGATGTGCACCAGTACGCTTCGTCAGGCGGGAGGGTGCGGTAAATCCATTCAGACATTGCATGGAGTCGTTCATCTGCCGGCAGCTTAATCAGATTGTTGGCACGTTTACGCTCCGCGCCTTTTTTGCGGCGGTAAACGAGTGCCTCCCGACGCTTACGGCCAGACCAGCATTTCCGCGCAGAGTGGGCCTGAACATCATCATGTTCGCTCATCACTCCTTCCCGGATCAGCTGCTCACGCTCGGCGCTCTGACGGAGCTTCTTCTCCTGCTCTTTAAACAGCTTGTCCATATCGACGCCCAGCATCTGGAATCCCACGGGGGTTATATAGACATACGTTGGCAACCAGGTGCGGGATTCACGATCCCAGGCGCGTTCTTCTGCGAGGCCCAGAACGCCAAACCGTACCTGTTCCTCAATAAGCCGTGAAAGGCGTGACACCGTCACCTCCGTTTCAGGAATGACATTGCCTTTTGCGTCCTTTGCACTGAGTTCTTTTGCAAGACGGGTGATACACATGCCAACGGTATGCTTGCCGGCATCACAGAAGCTGATGAGCACTGGCCAGAGCGCATCGAGCAGGCGCTGACGTTCCGGACGGAAGCCATATTTACGTCCCGCTTTACGGCGGCCGGCAACATAGAGAGGGTGACGGGAAACATGCATGCGCAGGCTGACCTGCCCCGTTTCTTTGTCTTTTTTCACCAGGCGATTGTAGGCATGACCGAGCTGTCCGGAGAGCTTTTTATAATGCTCAGGACGGAACCAGGACGGGTTTTCACATTTGGCTTTTGTGGAGTGTTCACCGCGCTTACGGCGGGTCCGCTTTTTGACCGGCTCAGTAAGAAAATTATCCTGTGTGCCGGCATCGACGTCCTGCCAGAAACGGATTAACTCTTCGGCCGGAAGCTCAGACCAGTGAACAGAAATCTGATTGTCATTCAC
>NZ_CP055885.1:0-43121 GCF_013615235.1 Enterobacter sp. RHBSTW-00975 | reverse complement strand
CTGGTCGAAAGCCTCTAAACCACGCTGTAGAGCCTTAAGGTAAGCTACTGGCCTCCTGAACGTATTAATCACTTCCCTGTATACTGTCCTGTCTTCATAGGGGCTGTAATCAGCAGGGTTCTTGTTAACGTCCATGATGCTGATTATGATCTCTTTTTTATTTTTATACTTCATATCAACCAAGAACACAGCCTTTTTACCATTATCTAATTCTTTTTCCTGACCGCTGATAGACTCATATTCTTCAATAAGCTCAATATTTTTATTGCTTGTTGTCAAGCCTAAAGATCTGTTCAGCTTCTTAAGCTCGTTATACATATCTCTTAAATATACAACAATAATAAACCTTGATTGATATCTCCTCCTCTTGTTTTTTAAGGATTCAATGTAATCTCTATTGCTCTTGATAAATGCTTCATGCTGTTCAACGTCATAAGACAATAACTCTTCTCTATAAAGTATGTTTAAGAACTCATTAAAATACATAGTTTCATTTTTTTTTAACTCAAGCTCTTTTATCTCCTTCACGATTTGTTGAAAGCTAATAAATTGTTTTTCCATATATCACCTCGTTAAATTATATTTTTTATACTATATCATTTCCTGTTTTATAGAAGGTTATATTTTTCCTACCAATCAACATTCCAGTAGCGAAAACATGATATTTATTTGATAGATTAAAATGCTTACCTTCTTTAATTATATCTTGATAAATGTCTTTCGTTAAATCCCTTACAGCATTATTATTCCATACTAAGTAAAAACCTTCATTTTTATTGTTTTTACCGAATAAATATTTAGATGAATCATTTTTTATTCTTGAAATGAAAAATTTAGATTTTTCTCTACTACTCCAGTAATCATTAATCAAATGCTCAATAATGTTTTCTTTTTTCTTCGTTAGATCATAGTTCATTATAGCTTCAGCCATTTCAAAGTCTGCTTCTTGTGCCGCTTCAAAAGATACAATATTTTTTTCCCCTTTGAGCATTGCTATAAAATTATCGTTTGTTCTTTTTATTTTCTCTCTCCTTTTCAAATCCATTATTGCATCATCTAAGGATTTATCTATCATTACTGTTGTGTGTTCTATTTTCATTATACTTCTCCTTTTGTTTTGGTTTATGTATATACCTATAACCGATATAAAATAAAAGTATATAGTTAAATATACTTTTACTTTATGTTTCAGATAAACGGTGTAGTTATATCCTTTTTATAGTGGTTTTATTATTGGCTGTTGGTATAAATGATTTTAGATATGTGTTCTGAAAGTGTGCTATTAACATATTAATCAAAACTGAATTAATATTTCTACAACCCTTAAGATTAACAGTGTTATTTATAAAGTGATCTCTTAATGCTGGTAAGTTATCTGACACAAAATCTATTGTCGCCTGAAACCCTTCTCTTCTGTTTATTTCGTCTAAAAGAATAACAGCCTCGCCTTGAGATAATACTTTTGCTTTAGCCTTTAATTCGTCTATAAATGTTTTGTGTTTTATCATATGACTTCTCCTTTTTTGTTTTGGTTAATAATCTTTAATCTATAAAAAAGAAAAAGTCAAATTTATTTTATACTTTTTGTTTTTTATTATGATAAGAGGTATAACTAAAGGATTTTTTTAAGTTGTTTAATAACGCATTGCCATTAAATATTTTGACTGATTTTATATCTACGTCTTTAAAAGCTACTGGAGCCATAATCTGAACAATAGCCATTTTAACCATTAGTGGATCTATGTCGTTCATTTGAACAGCCTGTTCAAGATAGTGTCCTTCTCTCCTACAGCGTTCTCTGAGCCTTGCCAGTGTCATAGATCCTGCACCACAACATTCTTCATAGAACGTTCCAGAAGGGTCTGATGATGCCTGTAATGACGCTGTGAGGCTGCTAATGTCCATAGGAGTAAGGAACTGGCCTAATCCATCGCCGTTCTTGCCTGTGAGGTAGAGATCTTCAAACAGCTCTGATAGAACGTCTGTAAAAGCTTCTTCCTGTTTTATAATGTCCATATAGAGAAAAGCGGCATCTGCTGCTCTTGTATATTTAACAACCTCATTCTTAGGCATGTTAGCTATGATGTTGCCATCAAATATTTCAGATGTTATTTTGAATGTTGAATCCTTCTTCTTGGTTAATCCATCGCAAACAAGATAAAGGCAAAAGCCAGTAAATAGCTCAATACCTTTTATTAGATTGTTAGCATTCGAAGGTGATAAAGGGTTTTTGATTTCAGTGATGAGTTTTGATAAATGCTGTATGTTATTCATAATGTTTTCCTTTAGTTTTTTAATAATTAAAGTTAACACTATGACAAAAGCATAAATCAAATTTATTTCTATTTTAAAAAAAGAAAGCCCCTGAGCGGGGCTTGTAAAACTTTTATCTTGAGAATACTACTCTTTCTGAATAGATGGTTTTAGAAAGAACCACAGTTAAGATCAAAAACACAAATAGAGAAGCTAAACCAATAAACATATTCTCTGAAAAAATCAGCACCACAAAGCTTAATACGACAGATAATAAAGCGCCAATTTGACCAAACCATAACGGTGCTTTACCGTATGTTATGTTTGCTCCGCAAGGTAAACACACACCTAAGCCGTGTTTTGTTTCGTGATCACAAAATGGGCAGCGAACAGTCTTATTTTCCATTTTATTAATCCTTTTCGAAAACTACGCCTTGATAAACTACGCCCTGTTTTACTTTCTCAATTTTGAAAGTCCAAGATCCAATGTCTTTGTTTTGTGTTTTAGCAATGTATACAGGTTTTTGGCTTTCATCCCATGACTTAACATTAAATGTGCTGTCTTTAAACTTGATTACGTCCTTTTCAATATCAAGCCTTACCCCATACTGCTTACTGATGTATTCGCCATAAATGCCGTCATTACAACCAGCCAGAAGTGAAGCCATACCGATAACCGCAACCGCCATAAACTTTTTCATACTCAACCCTCATTCATTATAAAAGTGGTCAGTTATGCACCAGATCGGCGTGACAGTATCAATAAAAACTAGTTAAATCAATTAGTTAATTAGGATTTTGTTAGGTAGGTAAGACAAGCCCCGGTTGGGGCTTTTGGTTAGTCGGCGTTGGTAAAAACAAGCACTGAACTGGTGTTAAAGCTGGAACAGAAAGCGGTTATGTCTGCCATGCTGGATGTGGCCGCAATCTTAGATCCTGATGTGGTGTTGCTTATGTTTCTATAAACCACCCTACCGCTGCTTACAAGCGTAGAACAGGCGCTTGGTGGCACATTGTAGTAAGACACATCATAAGAGTCGTCTAAGCCGTTGTGAGCTTACCGCCATAAGCATTCACAAGCGTGTTAGTTCTGGTGTCTACCATCGTAGAGGGAAGACTCTTTGAACTGATGAGCATACTGTTAGCTTCAGCTACAGTGGGCTTAGAAGCTGTTATAGCGCTCATGGCTTTACTGATAGTTGCCAGATCACGTATAGCGTTGCTTGTTCTGAACCCTTCCTGCAGCTTGCTATACCCGTAAAACGTTGCTCCGGCGATTCCAGTAGCAACTACCAGCACTAATAACATTTCAATCAGGCTAAATCCTTTTTTACGTTCTTTCATTGAAACCTCCTTATGCCGCAAACTTTGGCTTGAAAAAACCTTTTATTTTTGAATGGATTTTCTTTCCTAAGAAGAAAACACCCAAAATAAAAGTCATTGAATAGGTGATTTTTAAATAGTGAACAAATATAAGAGATAGAATAATGTGAACTTCTCTTGATAAATGAACTGATATGAATAATGAAGCTAATAAAGCAACTCCTAACCATCCTATATTTTTATATATCTTTGTTAATTTCTTACTGTTTTTGATTTTAATGCCTGTATAAATAAAAAACGCTATAAATAAACAAAATACTATAACGCCAGATACTATTGATAATATATTCATAATGTAATCCTTCTTTTATTAGTTTAAAAATACGCTCATTCCATTAAAAGCTTCTCTGCTGCTTTTGGTTCTTGCGTTGATTCTTTTTTGTTTTCTGTATCTTCTGATAATTAACATTGATAAAATCCATAAATGTATCATCATCAAGATAATTATGCCTTCATCAATACCTACTGCCATTGCTGTTAAGTGTATAAAGAAAAGAATAGTTATTGTCGCTATCGTAAACTTTAAGTAATCTTTTGGATTAAACCAATCCTTTTTGAAAGTGCTTTCTTCTATACTACCGCTTACAGTCATAAGCTTTTCAACAACTATTATATTCCTTTTAAACCACGCCCTTATAATGTCTCTTCGTGTTCTTTCTGTATAAACACATGAAAAATACAACCCCATCACAAACGCACTTGTTTTTACTAACACCAATAAATCATTTATCATCTCCATCTGAATCACCTTTTATAAAACTCATTGCCTTATCCTGTGTTTTTACCGCCTCTTCAAGAACTATGTTTGTTAAGTCCTCTTTCATTTGCTCAATAATACTCGTTGTTTCATTTGCTCTTTTCTTACCTGCCGGGGCATATGCCACTTTGAGTATTTCGACAAACGGACTATCTACCCTGAATCTTTCAAACTTACGCCCACGTAAAACTTTGACTATTTTTAGTTTTATTTCGTATGTCGCTGTTGTATTAGAAACTAAGTGGTAATCGTGTTCATTAAAACTAATTGAATCCAATATCATTATAACCCTCCTTTATTTTGGTCTTTAAAATGTATGAAGAATGAATTACTTTGAGCTAACTTGAACGTTAACATCTTTAAGAACTGAGCTTCTTTCTCACTGTCCTGATCATTTTCAGGAGCGTAAAAGAAGACTGAACCCGCTACTATTTCATTTTTTCTTTTGCTATATGAAAGTATGCCATCAAGTTTCTTGAATGTTGTTATTTTCTTACCAAGCTTGCCGCTTAAATATTTAGTTAAATAATCAACATCTATTCTTTCTGAACTTGCGAAAACTTCATTGTGATTCCTGCCTTTTCTAATGTCGTTTATTATTCCATGCGCTAAAGCTATTGTTTTAATCTCTTTTATAGAATTCATATTTAAAACCCTCTTATATTTAATTGTGTATATTATAATATATAAGGGATTTTAAATATAAGTCAATCTATATTGAGACTTTATTTTATAATTAATTCAGAAACTTCATATAAATCTTCTTCTTTTAAAATTCCACGATAATATACATTACGGCAAAAAGCTAATTTGGCTTTGTGAGATATTTTATTTTGATAGCTAATAAGTAATTTAATGATGGGAATAGAAGGAGGGGTAAAGCGGTTATGGAAGGAATCAAAATACTCTAACAGATAATCATGTTTTACGTCTTTAAAATCTAAGCCACTTTCTGAACATTCTTTTATAACAGATTGAATCTCTGTATCACTACCTGAGCGAACCGTATGAAACAACTTATCAGCAAGACGTTTCCTGTGCTGTTCCTTACGTTTTTTATCATCCAGAAAATCATTTAAGCTTTTGTATTTCATCTGTGTTTCTTCATGATGTATTAATTTTGATGAAGGAGGCGTTGACCTCCTTCATCACTAAGAACTAAGCTTGTGCGTTCTTTATTAACTCATAAATCTCATCATTAGCAAATTGAGTCATGAATTCAACCTTGATTGTTTTGCTTATTTGATTAAACAATGCCTGAGCATGTGCAATTTTGCGTTGTTCTTCAAGCCGCAAACTATCTTTACCATCTACATTTTTTGTTTCAATGATAAAGTTTAAGTAATCACCACTTGTAGTTTTAACAACATAAGCAAAGTCAGGGGAATACGTGTATCCTCCTGCTACCGGAATTTTAATAGAGTTCTTCGGTATCTTCGTAAAAACAGCTACAGACTGGATCTCTCCATCTGTGATGTTGAGTCGTTCAAGCTCTGAGTCGTAAAAAACTTCTTCAAAAAGATAAGAATCTAACGGTGGTTTCGTATTATCATGTAATACACCAAGATCACTCGACAAAACCTCGTTTAGAGGACTTCCTTCTTCATTAGTGAACTTTGTAGGATGAATCGATCCTGAAATAACATTATATCCAAGACTGAATTTGTTAAACGAATTGTTAAGCAGATATTTACTAAACCCAGATTTAATTTTTCTGATTGTCTGAATGTTCAGGTAGTCAGTGATATTTATAGTATCCTTTATATAACAAAATACCTTATGCAAAGTATCATGTTTAGCAAACATGGTTTGTGATAAGTTATCAAGAAATTCTCGATAACTCATTGTGTTGAGTTTAGCAAAGTTATCATCATCACTTATAATGCTTTTCGACATCGCCGTATCATTATGGATGTAAATCCTATCTATGCGAGTATGAACGCCTGATTTAGTAAATCTATCTGCTTCTTCAAGCATGAATGATTTGAAAATGGATAAAAACTCATGCTCGCTGTTTATTTTGTACTCAATAACTGCTTTCTGATTGATCAGGTCCCAAAGTTCTTTCAGTTCAGTGAACTTGCCAATACGCATTTTAGTGCGTTTTTTCCCATCAGTGGCTTTTTTGATTTTGCTTGGTTTTAACCCAGTAGGGAATGCCGCTGGATATTTGGCTTTTAAGCGACTATAGGCATCAGAATCTTTAAAGTTGTCATTATCATCAATGATTTCATCATCAAAAACTTCATTCATGAGCGTTCTGGATGAAAGCTCAGGATACTTAGTTAGGATTTTAACCTTAAGCTCTTCAGTAAACTTACTTGGAACAGTTTCTTTGAAGGAGCTATCGTTGACCTCTTTGACAAGAGAATCGACAAAATCCTTTTCCGTAAAATCAACATAGTAGTTGAGTGTAAAATTGCGATCTTTCACTCGGCACATGTATTCATTCACTGGAAGACGCAACCCACGCCCTACTTCTTGAAGTTTAGATGTGGTGCTACCGCTCGAACGTAGCTTACAAATCTGGAATACGTTAGGGTTATCCCAGCCTTCCCTCAATGTCCACTTAGAGAAAATGAAACGGCGAGGATTATCTAAAGATAATAAACGCTCTTTGTCATGAAGGATTTCGTTGATTTCCTGTTCAATTTTATCATCCTTATCACTATTATCTTTTGAAAAATAACCACCATGAACAGAAGATACATCCTTAACAGTTTTTTCAAGGTAGTTTCTGTAAAACTCATCTTTTTCTGTTTTTAACAGTTCATTCGCTTCTGCCAAAATGAACGCTTCAAACTTAGTTTTCAGGCTTCCGGCAATATCATTACCATCACGATACCCTTCAATGTCATCAATGAAGAATAGAGTAAGAGGCTTTATACGTGGTCTTTGTGTCAGATACTCTTTTTCTAACTTAAAATGTTCTTTGACTGCTTTAAGCATCATGTTATCAGCGAGCGTCTGATCGTAAGAGTAGGGGTTTATTGAACCACCAATTTTTAGTTCAATACCATTACTCAACACTGCCGTGCTCTTGTTCAAGGCATCCAGCGTTAAATCATGAATTGCACTATGTGTTTTAGATAGTGATTCATCTTTTGCTAATTTGAATTTTTTCTTGTTGCCATTTTCATTCAGTTCAAAAGTGGCTTCTTTCCCATCGGATTTAACAAATCTGAGACTGGCATTACCATCACCAATCATATCTTCAATGTAAGCATCTATACCTTTAACAAGGTCTTCATTGAATGCATCTACGGCGGTGAGACGATAAACTAAGTTTTTATAGCCTTCACTAAAGGTTGCGCCATAGCGGATGATATATTGAGCATTGAATTTCTCAATATTTTCCCATGTTTTTTTAGCTGTCGGGAACTTATGAGGTTCATCAATAATAATGAATGGTTTAACCGCACTAAGAGCAGCAAATGGCGTATCAAACTGATTATCAAACAAACCCACATCATAAGTGTCAGTTAACGACTTGGAGTTAATCATACCTGAGTTGATTACAAGGACGTGTATATATTTCTTGTTAAAATTACTTGCTTCAACAAAATCATGAATAGCTTGAGGCATATACGATTTTGTGTTTTTTCCAGAGCTTTTCTGACTTTCAACAACATAAGTCTTTAGTTCACGCTCGTAATCATCTCTAAAATGCTCTTTTAAAGCATCGCTTTTTAAAAAGTTAACTGTCCCGGCCTTTATCGATAGGGTAGGAACAATAATAATAAATTTATTAACGCCAAAAGATTTGTTCAGATCAAAAATGGTTTTTGTGTAGGTATAGGTTTTACCCGTCCCTGTCTCCATAGAAACGTCAATGACGTTGCTTTTAGCATCGTAATTATCTTTTGAATGCTCAATACCATTGAACTCCTGAACATTTTTTATGTTGTTGTAGTATTGCTGTTCAGACAGATTCAGTTCTGGATTAGATAACAGGCGAATAGCAACATTATCCGTCTGATGAGGTATGGCAGATACAAAGACATTCATCACCGCATCAACGCCAGCCTTTTGATGAGGTAAATTCTTTTCGAATGTGAACCCTTTAGACATGATTAGTTCCTTACCACCAAATCTAAATCAATAGATTTTTTATTAGCATAACTTTTTAGTGCTTCATTGAGTTCCATCTGTTTCGCACTTTCGAAGTTGCTGCCATAAAACACGACTTTGTTAGGGTCAAAGTCTTTGTCTGAATCCAGCTTTTGAAGTAAAGCTTTCAGTGCTTCACTGGTGAAATTAGGCGCAATCATATACAGACGACCATCGCATAAGTGCGCTTTGTAGCCATCAAGATCAACATCTTCAATTGGTGTTGTTAACAAACTACCATCATACACACACCATGTAGTTAATAAGGTGTCATACTGTTCAGGAGTCAATACAACATCATCGAAGAAACTAAGGTTAGAAAGTGTTAGCTCTGATTCATTTTTCGCACGGAAATCATTTACTGTTTCAAAGATTTTGAAACCAATATCTCCATTATAATCTGGATTTGCTTTTTTTATTTTTTCTCCGGCCTTGATGATTCTATCTTTTGTAATATCAAAGATTGTTTTATATCCTTTATCGTACGCAAAATCATCATTTTTCAGTTTTTCATCAATTTGCACCAATATAAACTTTCTATAGGCATTGTCATTTTTGTTCAATTCTAAGATTGCATGAGCTGTTGAACCTGAACCACCAAAAAAATCAAGAACATAATCGCCATCAGAAACAACTATGTTAATCAAATCAGATAGTAGCTTTAAAGGTTTTGGATTATCGAATGGATGAAAATCAAACAAATCTAACAAATCACTACTTCCATCGCTAGTTGTACCTGATTTATCAAGTAAAGTTTCATTAATGAGAATTGATCTTGGTTTTTTCCCTTTTGGTAATCGTTGTTTAAATTGTACGGACCAACCTCCATCTTCCTTTTGGATTAATCTGACGTCTCCTTTTTCTAAATCACTTTCAAATCTATTTCTTGAACGAAGCCAGCTAATCTTATTACCGTTATCATCATATTCCAGCACTGTACCATCACGGCAAGTTATTGGATAATATTGTTTCCCTGATTTTCTTTTAAACGTGTCCCAATAATATTTTGATTCATTATCTTCTTGATTGTATCTTGACAAATACTCTGGCTTGTACGTTTCAAACAAGCGCTCAAGACTACTTTTATTTTTTGAGTACATTAAAATATACTCATGTTCAATTGCTACATGAACAGAATCATTTCCACCACCCTTTTTATTCTTCCACACAAAGTCAGTGATAAAATTATGCTCACCAAAAACTTCATCGCACAATATTTTTAATTGGGAATGTTCGTTTTCATCAATCGAAATGCATATAACACCTTCATCACACATTAATTCTTTAGCTACATATAAACGTGGATAAATAAACGTCAGCCATGCACTATGGCTGCTTGAGCCTTTTGTAGTAAATTCAAGAATGCGTGTAGCTTCATCAAGACCAATACCAGCCAGCTCAGAAAGCTGTTCAGGCGTGAACTTGCGATCGTCATTATAGACGAACCCATCAGAACCTGTGTTATATGGCGGATCAATATAAATCATCTTCACCTTTTCAGCATAAGCATTAACCATATGCTTCAATACTTCGAGGTTATCCCCTTTGATTAACAGATTCTGACTGTTCTTGTTCTCTTCAAGTTGGTTATGGTCTTTATCTTCGGTGAGCAACGTCTTCGGTGGTAGGTTAGCCAACAGCCGGGCATAGGACTTACCCAGCCAGTTTAAGCTGTATGATTCTTTAGAGAGTTCAACATCCGAGGATTTGACGATCTCAAGTAGCTTCTCTTGAATGAACGCCCCGTTTTTATCAAAACACTGTGGGAAGTTAGCCTTTAATACAGCAAGCTGCTTGCTGTTAGCTGTTTCTACTTCTGAAAAAAGCGTTTCTTTTTGCATATCCATGTTAAACCTGATTATTTATTGTTCGATTTGGTGGTGTTTTTGATTGAAGCTTCACTTAAACCTATGCGCATTAGTTCGGCTACCGCACCATCAATGCTTTTGAAGAGCCGTGCTTCGTATGGCTGTCTTGAGCTACATAAGACTAATGGCTTACCTTCCCACTCTGAACCATCAAAAATCACGGTATACTCGCCTTTAGAGCCTTGTATTGTTGCTCTATCAAGTAGACCTGATCTGACCCTTTCCTTAGCCATTGAGCTAAGGATAAAATTTCCACCATCAAGACCTGACATCATCGTTATGACCTCGTTATGCGATACTGAAACAATATCAAATATCGTCTCAATGGTAAACTTTTGCTTTTGTTACGAGGGTGAATACGAGAGTCTTACATTGGTGTGCTACTCCAGAAATGACAAAGGGGCTTATGCCCCTTGTTTCGCCATTTTGATAAAATCTTTTATCACTTTAAACATTAGCCAGTTCAGATTTAAGGGATTTCAACTCGTTTTCAATTTTAGCAATCATATTCATAAGCGTATTAACCTTGTCTTCTTTACTGTCGTCTTCAACATGCTCTAAAACAAATGTTTTAACCTGCTTATGGCTTTGTTGAATAAATCGAACTTTTGCTGAGTTGAAGGATCAGATCACGCATCTTCCCGACAACGCAGACCGTTCCGTGGCAAAGCAAAAGTTCAAAATCACCAACTGGCCCACCTACAATAAAGCCCTCATCAACCGTGGCTCCATAACTTTCTGGCTGGATGATGAAGCTATTCAGGCCTGGTATGAGTCAGCAACACCTTCTTCACGAGGCAGACCTCAGCGCTATTCTGACCTTGCCATCACGACTGTGCTGGTCATTAAACGCGTATTCAGGCTGACCCTGCGCGCTGCGCAGGGCTTTATTGATTCCATTTTTTCTCTGATGAACGTTCCGCTACGCTGCCCGGATTACAGCTGTGTCAGCAGGCGGGCAAAGTCGGTTAATGTCAGTTTCAAAACGCCCACCCGGGGTGAAATCGCACACCTGGTAATTGATTCCACCGGGCTGAAGGTCTTCGGTGAAGGCGAGTGGAAAGTCAAAAAGCATGGCCAGGAACGCCGCCGTATCTGGCGTAAGCTGCATCTCGCCGTTGACAGTAAAACACATGAAATCATCTGCGCTGACCTGTCGCTGAACAACGTTACGGACTCAGAGGCCTTCCCCGGGTTAATCCGGCAAACCCACCGGAAAATCAGGTCAGCCGCCGCCGATGGCGCTTACGATACCCGGCTATGTCACGATGAACTGCGGCGTAAGAAAATCAGCGCGCTTATCCCTCCCCGAAAAGGTGCGGGTTACTGGCCCGGTGAATATGCAGACCGTAACCGTGCAGTGGCTAATCAGCGAATGACCGGGAGTAATGCGCGGTGGAAATGGACAACAGATTACAATCGTCGCTCGATAGCGGAAACGGCGATGTACCGGGTAAAACAGCTGTTCGGGGGTTCACTGACGCTGCGTGACTACGATGGTCAGGTTGCGGAGGCTATGGCCCTGGTACGAGCGCTGAACAAAATGACGAAAGCAGGTATGCCTGAAAGCGTGCGTATTGCCTGAAAACACAACCCGCTACGGGGGAGACTTACCCGAAATCTGATTTATTCAACAAAGCCCCTGCTTATGTCCAATCAGCTCTTTAAACTCTTTAGGGTTTAGTGTTGTTGTAAGAACAAGTCTGATATGTTTAAAGCGTAAATAGTCCATTAGAGCGTGAAGCTTAGTTATCTCTAATCTCGAATCATCTAATAAAAGACAATCACGTTCTATACCATCAATGATGATTGTGTTAATACTTAATTTTGTAGATGTTAAACCAAATGCTTTAGTCTTCCATGCATCAAGTTTTTCTGATCTGGTATTAGATGAGCTATTACGCAATAGATTAAGTATTGAAGTTTTACCTGTGGCTTCTCCACCTGTTAAAATAATTACTTTGCTTGAGTATATAGCTTTTTTAACTTGAGTTGTTTTATTTTTTATATATTTATTTACTGTATTCATAATTTATTTCCTCTTATTATTTTATTGTGATAACTTCTATGCCATAGTTTTCTTTCGTGTGTTGTTCAAGATATGGACTTAAAAAAACCTTATCATTCGTAAATGATAAAACCTTGTTGTTATTAGATGGCTTTTCAAATATTCGATTTGCATAACTGTTATCGTTAACCATAGCAAAATAGCTATAACCTATACCTCTTATTTGATCTACCTCTCCGCCAAAGTGCTTGTCATAAGTTTTTTCAGATATACTAATATCGAGATGGTCAAAAACAAATAAGGTGTTTATAGATTCCATCATTACTCGTCTGAGAGCAGCTTTTGTAATATTAGAATCGTTATAGAAAACTATGTTATCTATTCCTTCAATATTTAAATCCTTCAAGCCTAACATAATCTCATCTCTGTGAGACATATTTCCACCACGCACAACTACTATTCTTTTATCTTCAAATGCTGATTTTATTTCTTCTTGTATGTTTTCTATTTTCATAATGTTTTCCTTTTTTAATGTTTATAATGTAATGAATATTTCTATTCATAGATATGTTGTATTATATTTTAACTATAAGTCAAGTTTAATTGAGAAAATAAATTAAAAAAGAGAAGATAGTTAAACCTCCTCCTTTAATTATTTAAAATACTTGCTTGAGCATCTTGTAAAAAGCAAACCCGGTTGTTGATAATAATAAGAACGGCAAGTATATAATGAACGCCAACACCATAAGAAAACCAAGACTAAAAGCCGCCATGAAATCAAACTGTTTATTAATGAAATCATCAAAGGTCATTTCCTTACTGGATTCATTTTCAAAATCATCATCCTCACAAGTAAGTAAGATCTCATCGTCTTCTTCCGATAATTCTAAGTGCTCATAATCTTTTTTCATAATCACTTCCTTTATTTCTTCTTTTTTATAATATACTCTAACTCGCCATATAGACTATTAATCTTTTCATCATGCTCTTTTTTTAATTCTTCAATCTTTCTTTCTAAACCTATTATTTCACTTTGAAGAGTCATGTTTTCGAGAACAATGTAATCATAATCCTCATCTGCTTTATTCTTTTCCTCTTCCAGAGTTTCTATTCTTAACGTTAAAGCTTCTTTCTCATCCTTTAATTGATTGTATTCTTTTTTATACATAGTAGAATCACTTTCATTCAAATCATTAATCATTTCTAATCTGAATAAATCAATGGAATGTTCTTTAACTTCTTCTTTTAGTTTTTTATTTTCAGCAATCAATCCCTGTATAAATTCATCAGCCTCTTCTAATAACTTTCTTCCACAGTTAGATATTTCCTCTTCTTCCTTTAGTTGAGATTTAAGATATGAAATCTCATTTAATAAATCATCAGTCTCAGTGTTATTTTTTTCAGTATACATGTTAAGCATGTCATTAATTGCCTGTTCCGATAACACATCATCGTTATCTACTTCCGGGAGTGGTATCTCATCAGGGAACGTTTCTACCGTGTCAAATGCTTCTATAGCTTCTTTGTTTGCTGCTGTTCTCTTAGAAGCTTTGTTTTCAAGGTAGTTGACTTCAATAGTCTTCATAGGTCTATTTTTTAAGAGGTAAGCAATTTCTTTTCTGCTTTTATTGGATGTTAAAACAACTTTTATATCTTTATCTTTTAAAGCATCAAGAGCTATATTTATATCACCATCTCTATAGGTATAATCAGCTCTTTCAATGAATACTACTTCAACACTCTTACAGTCTGAAAACTTAGGATGTTCAATATCATATTCAAAAATCAACTCTGATCTATGATTGTAAATAGTCTTTGTGTTTTGTTTGGGTGTTTTTACCTTCCTTTCTAATGAGGATTTAGCTTTCAATTCAGAAACAACTTTACCGCATAAAACAGTATCACCTGTTAATAAAACTAAATTACACTTTCCAAATAATGCCTTTAATACTTGGTCTGCTTTTCTTTCAAAATACTTTTCTGTTCTTTTCATAACAATCTCCATTATTCATTAGTTAATATTTAGCGAGGTGTCATTATTGATAGCCTCACATTTGTAATTAAAACAAATAAAGAGAAAGTCAATAGATAACGATAAATTAAAAAATAGAGTCGATGCTATTATTTTAAAGGCATTTGATGTAGCCGCTTTAAACCCAGTAAATACGCCACTCTCTAATAATGCATACTAAATCTTACTTAATAATCACAACTGATAATTAAGTTATCAATGTCGCAAACAGGGTTTATCACCCTGTTGCTAAATCTAAATATTCCATTTCTTGACGGTATTTTTTAGCTTCATTAATCTTTAAACGATAACTGATTGTCGTTTCATAACCTTGATTGTAATCAGTGATAGCGTTTCTACAGCATAGCTCTATAGAGTGGATCACCGTATTCATTAGGTTGTTGTACGCCAACTGAGCAAAACAACAGGCTATAGCCACATCATCAAGATCTATGCAAATCATCTTGGTTATCTGCTGGCCTTGCTCCAGTTTGTATTTAGCTCTTGCGAGTGATAAAGCTCCCATACCACAACACATATCAAGCTCTATGATGTTGACTCTGTTCCCCATCATTTCGGCAACGGCTGTAGCTACAGAATCAGGTGTGTAAAACTGCCCGTTTCGCTTGGCCTGTGGCGCTCCATCAAGTATGAGTTCACTGTAGATAGGGCTTAACAGGTCTGTATACGGATCAGAGACTGATACCAGCTCTATGTATGTCATTATGGCATCACAGATAGCACTGGTGCTTGTTCTTGCGTATACATCCGGCCTTACCAAGAAATCACCCGTTTCGATCTCAGAGACATAAAGCCGGGTTGTATCCCTTGCGGCGGTAGCTGCCGCAAAAGCAAAGGCTGAAAAGCTTTTGTGTGTGTTATCACTGATAGCCTGAATCTGTTTAATCAGTTTCTTTTTAAGTAATTCATCTGTTTTTTTCATATAATGCTCCTAATATTTAATACTTATGATTTTCTAATTCATTGTTATCCTTCAACCTATCGCCATATCAAAGCACTTATCATTATTATCTACTTCTTTATCATAAAGTTTAATACGATAGTGAATATCCCATTCATCGCCATAATACATAACAGCGTTCATACATTTTAACTCTATCGAATGAAACACAGGATTTTTTAGATTGTTGTATGCCAACTGAGCAAAACATGCTGCTATCGAGGTTGGATCAATATCTACACCTTTCATTACACCAATACTCTTACCTTGTTCCAGAGCATACCTACCCCTTGCCAGAGCTAACGCTCCCATACCGCAACACAAATCAAGTTCTGATTTATAGAACTCTTTACCCTTGAATCTCGCAACACCATTAGCTAACGAACTCGGTGTATGGAACTGTCCTGTTCTCTTGGCCTGTGGTGCGTAATCAAGTTGTAGTTGATGGAATACATCGCTTAACAGGTCTGTATACGGTTCAGAGACTGATACCAGCTCTATGTATGTCTCTATGGCATCACAGATCTTGCTGTAGCGTGTTCTTGCGTATACATCCGGCCTTACCAAGAAATCTCCTGTTTCGATCTCAGAGGCAAAGAGTCGGGTTGTATCCCTTGCGGCGGTAGCTGCCGCAAAAGCAAAGGCTGAAAAGCTTTTGTGTGTGTTATCACTGATTGCCTGAATCTGTTTAATCAGTTTCTTTTTAAGTAATTCATCTGTTTTTTTCATTTAATGTTCCTCTTATTCATCGTTATCGCATTTATCAGCTTCAAGCATTTCCAAAACTTGTGAGCAAGCATCTAAATCATCAGAAACATCATTAATAATCAAAGATGCATTAATGATAAATAGATCTCCTTCTAAAAGAAACTCGTTCAACTCTTCTTCTGTATCAAAATGGATTGTTTCATATTCATGATTTTTCCCATAAAAGTTAGTTAGAATGTTTTCACAAAAACTATCTGTTTCTAATGAATCAATAACGTCATTTTGATATGCTTCTATATCCTCTAAAACTTCATAAACATCTATATCTTCTTCATGAGATTGAAACCCAGCTAAGTATTCATATTTAGCCAAACTCTCACCATCAAGTTTTTTTATTTCTTCAAAAATGTATTTTGCTAACATGTTAGTTGTTATAGTTGCCATTTTTAGAGTAGTGTTTTGTTTCTTTTTTAAAATTTCATCTGTTTTTTTCATTTAATATTCCTTATTGTTATTTAAATAGCGTCAAGGTTTAACCATTCTTTAAAAGCACTCGAAACATAACGAGGCCATTTAAAGCTTCTTTCTCCTGAAATATGTTTATAAGAATAAAACAACTCACCACATTCAAATAAACATTTTGTTTCACAGCTTTGGTAGCTACCTTCACCCCAGCTTGTTATTGAAGTAATAGCGGCACAACTATCAAACATACTGGTAATATCAAGTAAAATATCCTCTGCATCATGATGGTTTTCATTATTGCTAATAAAATAAAAATCAAGCCATTCCTTCCGCTTTCTTTTTACCAGTATAAAATGATTGCTTTCAGTGTCTTCTCTTCTTTCAATCAATAGTCCATGATCTAATAGAAATAACTCTATGCCGTCATAATCGGTAATCCAGTCTTTCAAAATGGATTCATTTCTTTTGGTTTTCTGAATACTTATAACATTCAATGTTCTGTTAACCATATTACGCCTCTTTGTTTTTAATAAGATTCATCACATAATCTACATCTTCACTATCACCGCTAATAACCATCAGCATGTAATAGAAATGAGAAAGATAATATTCGAATGAATAGCTAACCATTCTGATATCAAAAACACCATAAAAAAGAGAACACATAGGGTTTACATCATCAAACATGCGATTTAACCTTTCTGTCATTTCTTCAATGTAATCATCAGGAGCATATTCATTAACATACTCAAGTAAAAGATACTTAACTGCGAGAAGTTTTATATCAACATCCTCTTTGCTATCAATGCTGTCTTTTATGCATCTCTCTCTACTTATGTTTAATGATGATTTTCCTTCATTCATCCAAACTTTTATCAAAGGGCTTACTTTACTTTCAATCACGCTCAAAATATCTTCTTTCATTGTATTTTCCTTTTGTTGTTAAAAAATAATTACGCTGCTTTTTGGTTGATACTTTCCTTACTCCAGATTAGGAGCAAATCAGTAGCTTTTACGGATTCATAGCCATTCGCTGTTTTCTTTTTTCTTCCTGCTGTATACGTAATATCAAAACGCAATACAGATGCATCAGAAGCGTGTTCTTCAAAGAAACCATCATTAGCCTCACGGTTAGCTAACCAGACGCTACAGCCCCGTTTCTGTTGCTTACGACACCATGAGATCAGTTGTTGATGGTCTTCATCAGTGAATGCATTGCCGTAGTCTACGCGGCTCGCCCGGTAAGGTGGATCACAGTAGATAAAAGCCCCCTCCGGCACATCGATATCAGCATAAGAGCCGCACTGGATAGATGTTTCCTGCAGGGCTGTATGCCATTCTTTCAGAAGAGAGTAATCAAAAAGTTTGGTTGTATGATTAAGCCATCCTGCGGCTGTGCCATAGCGACCAGTTTTGCGTGAAACAAGCCAAATGCCGTTAAAGCCTGTTTTGAGCAAAAAGAAGAGCAAAGCAGATGCCCGGACGGTTCCTATCTCAGCTTTCCAATATTGTTCACGGATACGGTAAAAGTGGTAGTTCCTCACCTCAAGAGAACGATAACCAAGATAGGCCGCTTCCAGCTCCTGCAGCTGAGTAATCAGCTCATCATGATCATACTTAATCGTGTTCAGTAGAGCGATAAGCTCCGGGTTTACGTCATTGATGATTGCCGGGATATGGATGTAGGTAGACTTAACAGACGCAAAGAGAGCGCCAGCCCCAAAAAATGGCTCTACGTATGCGCTTACGCTGTTCAGGTCTGGTAAATGGGGATTGTAGCTTTTAAGTAGTTTAGATTTGCCGCCAGCCCACACGTAGAGCGGCTTTAAGCTTAATGATGGGGTGTTTTGAGTAGATACAGTCATAAACCAACCTTCTGATAGTTAGATCAGCCCCATCTCAATGATGGAACAGGCCGGAACCATTCCGGCGGTTGGTTGATACCCATCTATCGAAAGATGGCGGGATAAACCCTGAACCTACGTATCATTTAACTATCAGAAGCAAAAATGACTGCTTCGATGTGAACTATCGTATGGATTTCGTTTATGACGATCAACTACTTTTTTCACTTTTTTGAAAATATTTTCTAATTGCGATTGACAGGTAAAAATAAATTGATTACTTAATATCTATCCAGTTAGAAATTAATTAATACCCTATATTAAATAATGAAAACAGGTGTCATAAATGAAGTATCCTTTTAGGTAAGATGTTTAAATTTTAGATTGGTATAGAAAAGCGCTTCTCCGGCGCTTTTTCTATTTGTATCTTCTGGACTTATAAACCTCTGTCAGAACATTTTCATACTGAATGATAAAATCTAAAAAACGGTCATTACCAATCTTCAATATGAGATCATATCCGCTTAATCCTTGTTTATTACGTTTTTCAAGTGAAGCGCCGTTCATTAAAAGGAAGTTAAAGAAAGAAAGTTTATCCTGTATAACAGCCTCCTGAAGAGGCGTTGATGTATCAACAACAGTATTAAGGTAATCAGGTTTTGCTATCAACTGAATCATTATATTGATAAAGTGATTACCCTGTTCATCTTCTTTCAATACCCTGATTAAGTAAATAAGGGCATTAAGTTTAACTTCTAATGTTTGAAACATGAAGTGATCATAGATAATATCACCTCGATTCTGTTTTATGGCTGTAATTAAAGCTTCTTTTATATCCATGATTAAGCCTTTTTCTTGGCTTTGTTTTCTTCTGATAACAACATACGAGAAATTGTCTGGTTGTTTTCAATGTCTAACATCGCAGCATAATCAGCGGCTTTTCTTCCACTGTGATCATTAATCAAAACATCGCCACCGTTGACAATAAAAAACTTAACTGCTGGAACATTACCCATTATAACCGCGTGAAATAAAACTGTTTTACCTTCTCTGTCCTGATTGTTTATATCAAAATATTTAACAAGCATTTTGGACATTTCATAATCTTTATATTTTTTATAAAGTAGCGTGTATAATAATAAGGTGTGATGATTTGTTGTAAGCCAATCATCCTTACCAATGCCATTATCTATAATATATTTTTCAAACCCGGCAACATCTTTTGAAGTAAATAGTTCTTTTGGGAAGTTTTCCATAATATTCTCCTTAATAATTAAAATGTGATGTATTTTATATACAAAATTAATTCTTATTGGTCAATAATATAGAAATAAAAAACCCGCAATTAAGCGGGTCAGAGAGAAGGAGTATTAATTTAAGCGCTCAATAACATTCTTTCTTCATTCTTTTTTCTTACGTTATTTTTAAATACCTCTATAAACTGACTGTAGTTTTTTCTGTCTGCCATTGTCATGTTTTCATAGTGATAATGACCATCAGCACTTTTCAGGAATGGATTACAGCCCATGTTAATCAATCGGGCAACATTCAAAAGCTTGTTGGTTTTAAAAAGCACTGTCTGGCCTTTGTTGTTTCTGTGGTTGATTTTAGCGCCACAGCTAACAAGATACCTGATTACATCAATATTACTATTGTGAAATATAGGTGTTTCACCTTCATTATTCATAAAGTTAACATCAGCACCAAGTTCTACAAGAGCCTTAGCTACATCAACATTACGCGCCACTGAAAGCGGAGTAAACCCCTTGTAGTTCACAAAGTTAACATCTGCGCCCTTTTTTATTAAATCTACAACTTCTTCATAGGTGTTTACCAAAAAGAGATCGTAATTGTATTCTTCAATCAAATTTAAATCTTTCATATTTAACTCCTTCTATGTTCTCTCTCCTTCTTATATACACCATAATAATAACATTTTCAAGTATAGATTAGTATAGACTATACTATTTTCTTTTAAAAAAGTTGCTTTTAACAAGGTTAAGATGTATATTTAAATCTATTCATAATGTATTTCCTCCATTTGAGGAAAAAATCTTTTTATATTGTATGGTCGGGATTTTCCCGGCCTTTTTTTATGCGTAAAAAAGCCCCGCATAAACGAGGCTAAAGTTAAACCTAATCAATAATCAAAAAGGCACAAAATCATCGTCTAACTCTAATGGTTCTCCATCTACTACTGTATCAACATTGCTGTGCGCATACTTAATAATTTCCTCAAGATCAGCTTTACTATCAATAGAGTTGTTAATAAAAGCTTCGTCAAGAAGCGCATTTTTGGCCTCTTCGCTTTCTGTTTCAATCACAACAGGTCTGTTCTTAAGAATAAATGTTTTTTCGCGGGTAGATGTTGAACCAAGAAGCAATTGTTTTGCTCCCCTGACTCGCTTAGTATCATAGAGTTCAAGTTTCTTAGCAGAAGCTACAAGCTCTGTAATTTCGAGTTTGAATGAACGTCTTAGGTGTTCATCACCCATCGTATTTAAAATAACATAACCATCAAAATCATTTGGTGTTTCCATAGGGCTATTCAAATGAATAATACCTAAAACATTACCTTTTGACTGAGCCATATCAGAATAACGCTTCGCTTCTGATTTTTGAGCCGCTACTCTGTTAGAGGAATCATCATCAGAATAAGCGTAAGTTTCCCAAACAAAAGAAGCTTTATTGGCGTTGATCATGAGTTTGAGAATGTCCATATTATCCCAATGTTTCTCATTTACATCAAATTGAGGAATGTCCTTATTTGAGAATCTTGATTTGTGTATATCAATAGCTTCATGGCAAATCATGCCATATTCTTCACCAAGAATAGCTCCCACAATATCAGCACCAATTTTTGAAAGTGCTATTGTCTGAATGGTTCTTCTTTCATCATGAATGATTTTATAGTTAGGGTCATTTATTAACTCACCCTCATAAGCATAAATATTAGTTCTCAACTCATCTACATGCTTAACGATATAATCAATAATAAGGGGGTATAAATGACCAAAATTCTGGTCAAGCTGGTTTAGCCACCATTCAACAACATCACCACGCCCTTCTTCTAAGTTAATACCAAAGATGTTTATCTCTGGATCTTCTACGTCAAACTCAAAGATACGTGAGTCAATGGCGCTTTGCTTCATATCCCCTCTTGTTAGTTCATAAAGGGATTTATTACTGGTAGTGAAAAAGATACTGTTCCACATTTTACCTTCTGAAACTTCTGTATCTTTATCATACTTGGAACGCCCACCATTGTTAGCAATAGTCATGAGCTTAGAGATCGCATCACTGGCGCTACCACGGAACATATCATCAATCTCATCAATGACGAAAAAGCCATTGGTGTAAGATGCCAAGAGTTCTTCGAGTCCGGGGAACGTGGTCTTACTGTCTCTGATAAGACCATACTCACGGTTAGGCGCTCCCTCAATACTGGCTATCATGGCCTCTAATGTAGACTTCCCTTTACCCTTCTCACCGAAAATGTTGTAGATAGGTGAGAAGTTGGCTGTTTTACGTATCAGCCCCTTTGTATAGGAAGCAAAAGCAACAGATATAAATATGCTTGCAAGGCGTGAGGACTTAATCAGTTCTTGGAATACGGTGATCTGTATAGAAGCATTACCAACACGTTTAGTTCTGGTCTTGGACACACCTACGAATTGTGGATGGCTTTCTCTTATGTGTATCAGGCTATCAACAATCCAGCCTCGCTTTGTGTAAGCAGGTAAACAATCAATGAGCTGGTTTTCATCATCAATGATTTTACCATCCAAACGTTTATAAGGACTCTGAGCAGTAGCAAGGACGGTGCTCACTGCTTTCTGTATCTCTTTTAACTGCTGATTATCGCTGTAAGGTAAAAGATACCCGGCCTTTTTTAGCTTAGATGATTTGAGATCAGAAAATTGGTCGAGTGGAATAGAAAGAATTTTCTTTTCATTACGGATGTTTTTAAAAGCTACATTAACATACATGCTATTAATATCTTTGTTAGCATCATTGTTATCGCCTTCTAAATCCACTGTGGATAGAATCTGAACAGGATAAATATAATAGTCTGTAATTTTAATCCAGTAGTAATTAGCTTTTTTGTCTTTAGCTGGATTGCTCTTTGCTAATTTATATATACCTGTTTCGTGAATGATATAATCACGAGCAGCAAAATAAGAAGTCTCTATTAGTTGCTTCTCGGTATATTGTTCTTCTTCATGGTAAACTATATCAGTTGATAGTTCACTTTTGATTGTTCTCATATTCATAATGTATCCTTTTATAATCTTTTTTGTGTGCTCTAATGGCACTTTTACTATTTATAACATTTTCTCACTATAAATCAATAGTAGAGTGAGAAATAATTAAGCAATCGCCTTTAAATTTCGCTTCCAGTTATAAACGTAGTTTTCTATATAGATTTTAGAAAGATTGTTTGGGGCTGTATTTCCATACTCATTTTGAATGTCATTTAATATATCTTTTATTACTTCAAGCTGTTTATTTTGGTCAACGTTGAATATTGATACTGCCACAGGTAAGTTTCTTAAGATACATTCCTTGAAAAAGAAATATAAAAACTCATCATTATATGATTCTGGCTTGAAACAACCCCACTTTTTAAGCTTTGAACCAAAATAATCAATGAACATATTTACCTGCTGACAAGTAAAATTCTCATCGCCATATAGTGAATAACTGTTTATACCTTCTTCAACAATAAGCGTTTTATTATCATTAAATGGTAATGAGTGTCTGAAAATAATTTTTTCTTTCCTTGATAAGTCAGTTCTGTTCTTCCAGACATATCCAAGCAATGAACCATAATCAACCTCAACATTTGAGGTTGTAGCGGTTATTTCAACTTCTGGCTGTGGTTCCTGTGCTTCTGCTTCTTTTCTGGATTGTATAGCCATCCTCGCTTGTTCTGTTCTATTCATCATAATGTTTTCCTTCAAATGTAATCGGCTAAAGCAAAGAGGGGCTTTTCAGCCCCTTCTAATTATTTGTTTTTAGGTTTCTTAGGGTCAGGATTATTATCTTTCTTGTTATCTTTAGCTTGTTCTAAGCGTTGTTTATTATCATCTTCATAAACCTTTAGAGCGTCATTCAGGTCTTTATTATCAACTTCTAATTTCGCTTTGTCGGATTTAAGTTCTTCAATTTCTTTTTGAACAGATTTGAGTTGTTCATTCAAACCGTTGTTTTCAGTTTGAAGTTGCTCCTTCTCTTTTTTCAGTTTACTTACATCAGCAACTTGTTTAGTTATTTCATCGGTTAATGATTTATTTGAAGCTTTGAGCGCTTCGATAGCTTCCAAATGACCTTGTTTAAGTTTTTCAATTAAATCATCGAAATCTTTACGCTGTTTATCTTTCTCTGTTTTCAGTGTAGCAAGATTATTTTCCAGTTCTGTATTTTTTCTTTCAAGATCTGCAATATTGGTATCTTTGCTAACAATAATAGCGTTAAGTTCTTTAAGCTCATTACCATGAGTAGTTTTAAGCTGTTTTATTTCTTCTTCTTTATCAGCTAAAAGATTGTCAAACGTTTTTTGCTGATTTTCTAACGCACCTTCATAGAACAATTCTTGTTCCTGAAGCTCTCTTTCATGAGTAGACTTAAGCTCTTCAATCTCTCTATTTTTAGCTGTTATTTCAGTAGTATGCTTAGTCGTGAGGTTAGTGATCTCAACCTCATGTTTTGCTACTGTAGTGGAATAAAGAGTATCTAACTCATCATATTGAGTAGTAATTTCAGTATAATTGGTTTTGAGGTTTTCATGTTCTTCTTTTAATTTTTCAAGAACAACATTTGTATCATTGAGTTGTTTCTCAAAAGCTTCTCTTGATTCTGCTTCAGCTTTTAATGTTGCTTCTGTAGTTTCTAAAAGCTGTTCAGTAGAGGTAAGTTTCTGTTTTATGGTGGCTAAGGCAATAGCATTTTCAACAGAAGAACGTGTAATGTTAACAAGCTCTATTTCCCTGTAAGCCTCGGCAAGTTTTTCTTCGGCACGTTTAGAAATATCAGCAAGTAATTTTTGCCCACTAATGATACTTTTATGAAGTTCAGCATCCTGAATATCTTTATCTGAGAACTCTTTTACAGCAAGCTCTTTAGATATTTTAAGATTTTCTAATTCTGAATTTAATTCTTCTTGCTCTTCATCTTTAATAGCATCCTGTAAAGCATCTTTAGCTTTAGCTTTACTTTCATCCATCTTCTCATCTTTATTTAACCAATGAGTTTTTGGAAGTCCAAGCGCTTCAAGTGCATCGTTAATGCGTTTTCTTTTTAGTTCTCGCCATTCAGCTTCTGAGCCAAGTAAAGAGCGTCTTGTAATACTTCTCCAGTCTGGATTATTTGGTAGGATGATTGGCTGATCATTATGGTCTATTCCATAGTAGTTCTTGTTATTTAAAGTTCGTGAACCAACAATCATATGGAAATGAGCACTTTTACCGTCTTGGCTAACATGAGTGCCAGAAGCAGCTACAAAACAATCACCAATATGAACAGTTGGCGTATAACGACCACCACCTTTACCTTTCTTATACCACTCATTAGGGTGTGCGAAAGCTTCAATAACTTCTTTTTTGAAGTCAGGCCATTTTTCTACCGGAGTTCCTTCAGGGATTTGAATTAACAAGTGAGTAAACTCTACATCAGATTCACCATCACCTATTCTTCTTTTCGTGTTATATCCCGGTCTGTCCTGTAATTTTATAAATAACTCATCGCTTGGAAAGTCTTCTGGTTTAATCAAACCATCAATATACTCTCCTGTTTCGGTATTACGATAGCCGATGTATTTATCAATAAGTTCTTTACTGTTTTCAGCAGTAATAAATGTCTTTGATACTGGATCATAAAGTAAAGCACCATCGTGAGAAGCCTCTTTGAAACTCTCAGAATGCCTTAAATCACTTATTACCCCTTTTTTTGATTTTTCACCAAGTATTTTCATCATAATGTATATCCTCTTATTATATTGTCTGTTTTATGGGTTTTGGGTTTCAGCCCATAAATATATCCTAACCCATATTTAATTAATTACAACAGACGAAGTATTCCCTTTATCAATTATTTTTCTGAAACGATGATTTTTTTATTTTCTTTTATTAACTCATCGGCTTTCAAATCGGCAAGAGCTAAAATAACGTTGGAATAAGGTTCATCGGAAAGAGATTTAATTTTCTCTTCCAGCGCTTGAGGAATACGGATAGCTGCCATACGGAAGTTATCTTTTTCACGGGTAATCTTGAAGGTGCAACGCACGTATGGCGTGGTTCCCGGAGGAATATCACCAAGATCGATATACTCATAGTTCCAGTAGGTTTCCGCATACTGGTTAGCAAAGGCCGTTTCAAGAGAGGTTTTTTCAAACGACTCCATATCATCTAACCAACTTGCTGCTTTTTTCTTCTTTTCTACTTTCTTATCAGTCATCACAAACTTCCTCAGATTTCACCAGAATGAATATAGTCTAGTCTATACCAGTCTATACTATAATGCATGTTTTTCAGGGTCAGGCTTCACTACCACCGGATGCAAGTTGCTTAATCTTGCTACCCATAACAGATAACAGATGTTCGAACTCGGCCTGAGCATCGTTAGCTGATGGCAAACCTGATTTTGGTTCGAATACTGTTATACCCATGCCGTAAGCGCGAGGGTAGGCAACACGTTTTCTGATGAAAGGTTGTTCATAGCCATGAGCGCGTGCTTTCTCTTGGATGCGCTCTAACAGTTCGCCTTGCTCTTTGTTCTGGATCTCAACACGGTTAGGAAGCAACAGATAAGGCTTCTTCATTTCGTTCTTCAGCTCATCAATGCTTTTGAGCGTAATTGAAAAGCTGGAAGCATCGAGGATAGTCGGCACGATCACAAAGCTACCCAAAGCACCACCGCTATTCACACCGGGGCTGTGGTCAAAAATGATGTATTCAGAATCGGCTGCAGGTTTACGGCCAACGTGAAAAGGAAGCTCTTTACCGTTCTGTTTGGCATATCCGGCAAAGATAAGTGAACCGCCCTGTGGGTCTAGATCTACAAGACTTGTTTTACGTCCCTGAGCCGCAAACCATCCAGCTATCTGGATGGCTGAATTTGTTTTCCCAACACCACCCTTACGATTCCACACACTGATAGTCAACATAACAATCACCTTTTTCTAGGTTTTTCAGTTGGTTAGGCTTCCCGTCAAATTGACATTCCGCCGATATAGATTAGTATATATTAGTATAGACTATACTAGCAATGAGAAAGTTTATGCTAACCAAAACAATTACTTAAAGAGAGGAAAACATATGATAGACAATACAGAAAACTTGTTCGATGAGAACGGAAATATTCAGGATGTGTTCAAGGAAAAAACAGTAGAAGAGCTGGAAGCACTCTTCCCCTCGATGGATGAAGAACCGGCTTTACCAGTAGAAGCTAACCCGGCTGATGAGCTTATCGAGAACCGCCTTGTTCTACAGGAACGTATCACCAAGATTAATGAGCTTATCGCTAACAAAGATACGCATGGCTTCTGACCTGCTCCCCGTTGATTAGTACACCCCGATGTTAGTAATGTCTTCATAAGCCACATGAGGACATCCCCATGAAGAAGCGTTTTTCCGACGAACAGATCATCAGTATTCTCCGCGAAGCCGAAGCTGGGGTACCCGCCCGTGAACTCTGCCGCAAGCATGCCATTTCCGATGCCACGTTTTACACCTGGCGTAAGAAGTATGGCGGTATGGAGGTGCCTGAAGTTAAGCGCCTGAAGTCGCTTGAGGAAGAGAACACCAGACTCAAGAAGCTGCTTGCCGAAGCCATGCTGGATAAAGAGGCGCTTCAGGTGGCTCTTGGGCGAAAGTACTGACGACAGACCAGAAGCGGGAAGCCGTGATGTTGATGTGTGATGCGACCGGTCTGTCGCAACGTCGTGCCTGCAGGCTTACAGGTTTATCCCTGTCGACCTGCCGCTATGAGGCTCACCGTCCGGCTGCTGATGCGCATTTATCAGGGCGCATCACTGAGCTGGCACTAGAGCGCAGGCGTTTTGGCTACCGTCGTATTTGGCAGTTGCTGCGCCGTGAAGGGCTTCATGTTAATCATAAGCGCGTGTACCGGCTTTATCACCTCAGTGGCCTGGGCGTAAAACGCAGAAGACGTCGTAAAGGGCTGGCAACAGAACGTCTGCCGCTGCTCCGTCCGGCGGCGCCCAATCTGACCTGGTCGATGGATTTCGTCATGGACGCACTTTCCACCGGTCGCAGGATCAAGTGTCTTACCTGCGTCGATGATTTCACAAAGGAATGCCTGACGGTCACTGTTGCCTTTGGGATTTCAGGCGTTCAGGTCACGCGTATTCTGGACAGCATTGCACTGTTTCGAGGCTATCCGGCGACGATAAGAACTGACCAGGGGCCGGAGTTCACTTGCCGTGCACTGGATCAATGGGCCTTTGAGCATGGTGTTGAGTTGCGCTTAATCCAGCCGGGCAAGCCAACGCAGAACGGATTTATTGAGAGCTTTAACGGACGATTTCGCGATGAATGTTTGAATGAGCACTGGTTCAGCGATATCGTTCATGCCAGGAAAATTATTAATGACTGGCGGCAGGATTATAACGAATGCCGCCCGCACTCCACGCTGAATTATCAGACACCGTCTGAATTTGCAGCGGGCTGGAGAAAGGGTCATTCTGAGAATGAAGATTCCGACGTTACTAACTGAGTGTTGTATCTAATCGTGGGGGCAGGTCACTTCAATGACGCTGTTATCAGTGCGTTCAATGATGAGTTATCAGAACTGGAAGGTTCACTTAAAGAGATAAACAGCGTGTTAAGTAGTGATCCGGTGGCTGACGTTGAAACGCATAATCTCGCAAACAAGCAAACACAACTTATGGAACAGTTTGATAAAGATATAGATGATTTATACGCTTTGGATTTTAAAGACATGACTACCGAAGAGTTAGAAGAGTATTTTGAAAAGCAAAAAGCACTAAATGAACAAGAGATAAGGAATTGCGATTGGGTCATTCATAACCACTATGATTTTGATGTAAGTGATGTTATAGAGGCAACACAAAAACGTGATCACTACATGAATAAGTTCGATATTATTTCTCAAAGAGTTAATGATGAGTTAAACGTCCGAAAAGAAAACGATGAAAATGATTTATTTAATATTTTAACTAATAATCAGGCTCCGCAAACAACTACCAAGAATGAAATAGATTATACTGATTTAGATCGTTTTACTGAACAACATCGCAACCCTAAAGATGCGGATAAACTTATTGAAGAAAGAAATAAGTTAGAAGCGAGTGTAGAAAATTTCTCCAACCTAATAGAGAACAAGGATACATTAAATTTTGATGATGCATTTATAAAATCTATCATAGAAAACAAAAATGATGCGTCTAATAAACTTGAAGAAGCGAACAAATCTATAAAAAGCATACTTAACAATAAAGATCTTCCTGATATGACACATAATGAACTTAAAGAATGGAGTGATATTAAAAGGGATGCTTACATGTTTGTTAACAGTAAAATTTCAGATGAGCTTATGACAACAGAGAATCATATTATAACTAACAGGCTTATTAATGAAAGAAATGAAAATGAAAAATGGTATAAAGAGGTAAGTGAAAAGATAAAAGAAGAAGAGCTTAAAAGAGAACGTGATTATAATAATTTTATGCAAAGCATACATCATGAAATTGATAAAGAAAATAGCCAAAAAGAAACGCTCACTGATGAAGATAAATTGACAAGAGAAATATACAACAATGTTGGTATTGAAGAGACAATGACTCTTAAAAAGTCTTCAAACCTTAAAAATAAACTATCTCAAACAAGAGAAAGAATAGCTACCAACAAAAAAATCGATTATGAAGAGGAACATCAAACGCCGTGGTATAAGAAATTAGGTGATGTTGTAGATTACTTTGCTGATGGTTTAAAAGGTAGTTCCAATGCAAAACCAGTATTTTTAAGCGAGGATAAAATCTATGATACCTTTGGTGATGAGATTGATAAAATCATAAACAGATCTAAAACACGTATTATTCACTTTAAAGATAAAACATCTGTTCTTGAAAGCGCTCAGGAAATAAGAGCTAAAGGAAAAAACTATAATACAGTATCAGAAAAAATGTCTAAACTCGCCATAGCTAAAGGCTGGAAGTCTATAACGTTTGAAGGTAGTGATGTGTTCTTGAGTGTAGCTTATGAGAAAGCAACCCGTTTAGGGCTTGTCGTAGAGCCTCAGAACGCTGAACAAGAAGAACTGTTCAAAGGTATCCATAAAGCCAAAGGTCTTGATGAGATCATGCCATTCAGCGGTATGAAGAGAGAAGAGGTTAACAATAAAGAGATTGATGTTCCAGAGGTAAGAGCCACACAAGGCCAGAGGATGAGAATGTAAAAAGGGGCGTAAGCCCCTTTTATATTTTTAACCCTTTCTTAATATCCTTTTCGTAAGATTGTTTTTCTTCGATACTTTCGATTACTTTATCCATGTAATATACACCCAAATTCATATGTTGACCGTAGGAAGCAAACTCCAAACCTTTTACTTTACCTGAACCAAGATTTTCACCCGCTAAGGTAATTTCTTCATTAAAGTCTTGTGATAAATCTGAAAGTCCAAGATCCTTATCTAAAGATTGAGTAGTATCTAAAGTTGCGAAATGATGATTTAAATAATCCCCATCATTATTGTAAGAAGGAACTACCATTAAAGGTATATCGCCATTCTCATCATTTAGCTTCACAATCGTATTATACTCATTATCATGATCAATTTTCAGCTTGCCATTTTGTAGTTGTTCTTTTATGTATGGATGATTATCATGTGGTGTTCCATTTTTACACCATACATCATTTCTCTCATAAGTATTATAAGTGCTGTTAATTTCGTTGATTATATCTTTTTTAACTAACTCATGAAATATTTTATCTGAATCTACATCAATAACACGATCACTAATCAGGTTATTACTTGAATATTTTTCTAAACCCTTTGCTTCATTTATAAATTTATCATTTCCAAAACGTAAAAACATATCTCCATAACTACTTTCTTTATCCGGCGCATGTTCATTATCAGAATAGTTGCTACGTCTTTCATTTTCTTTATCAGTATATTTTATTACATAATCTACAACTGTATCATTGTTAACTAATTCATATTTCTTTCCCATAATATTTCTCCTTGTATATTTTATATTTAAAAGGGGCTTACCCCCTTTTTATGCTCTGTATGATGATCTTGATTTTTGTTCTGGTTCATCTATTTCTAATGTTGCTTCGGCTTCATATTCAAGAGTTCGTAGATAAGACTGTGTGCTTTCTAAACCGTCTTTTAAGCTTTCATAATAAACACCCTCATTTGTAGTTGAAGATGTTGCTACATAATTAAACCCATCAGAATTTAATGAAGCTTGGCAATCTTCCTTTGGTTCAATTGAAAAAATAAGATCACCAACAGGAAGAATTTCATTACCATCGTTATTACCAATGTAGCTTATAGAAGCATATACTCTATCTGTATCAAGTGAAATCTCTCCACTTTCTAATCTTCTATTTAAATCAGAAAAATCAGGGTCATTTTTGATTGTGTCCAAGATTTCTTTTGCGGCAAGTTCATGTGATAAATCATCTGATAAAGCCTTGTAATCTTCCTCTGTATAGTTAGATATATCAATCTTTTTATTGCCAAGATCAAGAACTAAATCACCTGTAGTTTCATCAGAAGTGTATTTAGATGTGGATGGAGTGGATTTTATTATACTTTCAGCGTTATCATGGAACATTTGAAAATAGGTTTTATCATCATCATAATATTCTTGCTTGCTGTTATATTCTTTTGTTTGTAATGCTGCGTTTTCTAAAACATCGTTAATACTAACTACTTTATACTGTTTACCCATAGTGATTCTCCTTTTGTTATATGGTCTTTAAATTACAACATATATTCAATGAAAATCAAATTAAATTGAGATATTAATTAATAAAACAAGATAAACGGTATAGGTAAACACAAAATAAAAGGGGCATTAAGCCCCTACATAGTTTTTATGGTTCATCCGGGTAAGTGAATGCTTTATGCTTCTCATGTTCTAACGCTGACATAACACAATGTAATAATGTTGGGTTATTATCATGAGATTTGTTTATCAGGAGCCTTAAAAACTCCATATTTAATCTTTGCCTTTCGTTAAGACTGTTTCTGTCATGTTTAATCTTTTCATAGCTGTTGCTATTCAGGTAATCAAAATAATGCTGCATAAAGCCAGCCACAACATCACTCACTTGAACCAGAGGATTTAGCTTTGAATCAGCGAAAGAGTAATTAAGCGTTAGATTAGGGTTGGCTTCTGCTGCCTTTTGTAGATCTGCTTCCACTACCTTCTCTATGTCAAAGATATGACTGGAAGCCTCGAACATTTGCGCCCGGTGCTGATAGAACATAGCGAAGCCATCAACAAGGCGGTTATCGTCGTCTGTAGGCGGTTCATCCCTAATATCCATAGTGAGTGTCATATCATCTATGTTTTGGTCAGAGCAGGCCATCAGGAGCTGCAGGAGGCCATGAGCTAACCGGAGCTGGAAATCATCTTTATTGGTAGCTGTATAGAGGTTTACGCAATGAGTGGAGATCTGGCTTGATAGCCCTTGTATGAAATCCTTCTCCCGCCCCTCGATGTATGGGAAGTCATAGGACTTGAGGAACTGGATGAACTGAACCTTGTTAGCTTTAACGTAGGTGTGTAGAGCGTCCTTGTTTGCCAACATGTAGCCATAGAGCTGTTCATCACTCATTTCCGGGATGAAGCCCTTCTCACGTCCGAACAGGATACAATCATCAATGATGTCCACGTATCCCCAATACTCCATATTCAGGTGGAAGTAGTGTAGGTATAGATCACCATAGAGAAGCCACTCAAAGAACGCTGTGAGCTTCTTAGAGGTGAGCATAGTCAGGAAGTCGCCTTTAGCTAAGTGTTTCAGCTTGAACTCTTTAGCGTTGGCCTGTAGCTGTATGCGCTGGCGTAAATCATCAAAGTCGGCACTCGATGAGGAACCAGTATGAGCAACACCGGCTAACACGAAGTTTACGCTGTTGTGCTTGTCTGGATCATGGTCAATGTTATAACCATCAATTTGTTTGGAAAGATATAGTTTACGAACGTTATTAGATTCATCGTAATAGAATTGATAGCTTTTGTTTTGCTGCGGGAAAGGATTCATACACATCACTTTTTTTGTGGGTTATGAACCATATATAACAATGTAGGATCTGGAAGTCTATAAACAAAAAACCCGCACAAGGCGGGCTTCTTTAAGAGAGAGAGTATTGCTATTATAAGATATTCAGATTGAATATTTTAGATATGACAGTTAAAAACGCTACCCCCGTCATTCCGAATGTTAAAAATATCAATCCTAAAGCAGGTAAACCTAAGACTGCCATGAATGGTGCAGCAGCGCTTGAATCAAGATTCTTCAATCCTTTGATTTTACTAATCGGAAGAATTACACCGAAAATAAAAGCTAAGGTCAAAGCAATCTGAAACATTAAAAGCGGTATAGCATAAAACATGTTTGCTAAAGTTTTAGTCGTTTCGATATACCATTCAGTGATTTCCCATAACATTTTAAAGCCCTCTCTCTCGTTTTGTTGATTAAATAATATCGTACAGTTTTATTGATATCAATTTATTTTTTTAAAATATTTCTACCCTTTGGGTAGAACTGAACTGGAATTTCTTTTCCATCTTTTTTTGCCATAGCAATATCATTGAAGGGATTGGGTAGAATATCTTCAAGAGATTTAAAAGTATCAAGCTTGTAATCAAAGGAGCGTATCTTGAAACAGTAAGCAAAAACAACAAAGTGAAAATACTGAGTAAACACTAAAATTGTAAGACTTAAAGAAGATGAAACAAAAAGTAATTTAGTACCATTACAAGCCATAAAGATGGTGATAGACATGAATAAAATAAAAAATAATAAAGACATCCACGCCATCGACGCACAGCGTTTATACATGTAATTAAGCTTTGCCTCATTTAGATTTTTAATTTCATACCAAACATCAAAACTATTAACTTCATGTCCCGGTAAGCCTCTGGCATATCTAACTTTGTTAAATATTTTTTTTGCCAATAAAAATGGGATAAGAAATGGAATGATAAAGAGTTTAAAAAAACCAATAATTGGAAACGCAGCTACTTTAAGACCTGTTTTTAAACCATTGGGTATGTTTATTTCATTTTTTTTCATAATGTATTTCCTTTTATAATAAGTGTGTATAATTTTATATACAAATAAAAAAATAACATGTCAATAGAAAAGCCTCTAAAAAGAGGCTTTATTTATTATTTATTATTTATTATTTTCATCTTCATCAAAGTCTTTGATATCTTGTCCACTATCACCTTTAACTACAGGCTCAGTTTTTACATCATCAAATACCGTATTACTACCTTCGGTTGCTTTAGGATCATTACCGCCCGGTGTTGTTTCTTTAGGTTCAGTTTTAGGCTTGGTAAACTGCGGAGACATCATATTAGAAATCATTCCAGCACCTGCCGCTGCCGCCGCTGCGGTTTTAGCTGTTGATGATTCAGCTTGTCCTGAAACCATGCCTAACACAGAGGATGTTGCCCCACCGATCCATTTAAAAAGATTATCAGGAATAACATGCATAAGTTTTAAACACATTAACTCTACAGTTAGCATTAATGAACCATATAGTAGGAGCATAGTTAAGCCTTTATTTATGGCTAATAAGCCACCTTCAGTATTACTTCCTGCTGTAAAGAAGGTAGAATTCAACATATCGAAAAGTATAGTTGTCAAAACGAAGGAACCAGCATACCCAGCCATGTTTAATGGTGGTCTTAAACCAATGTTTAAAACAAGCATGTATCCTTGCCCTTGCTTACCTACAATACCATCTTGATCTGGTAATAACATAGCCAAAACTAAAAGTGGCGCTCCAAACATTGCTTCAAATATTAATATGTAATATCCAGCAACACAGAAGAAACCTATTATATAAGGCATCATTGGAATTACGAATGCTAACAAATTCCCACCTAAAATAGTGTTTTTTAGTATACTATTAAAGAGTGGAGATACAAAGATTGCTGCTGTTTGTATACCATTACCAACAAACGGAATACTACCACCTGCCACAGCACCACCCGCTAAAAGTATATATGATGTTTCAGCACTAACTATCATTCTTGAACCCAAATTAACGGATACAGAAAGAGGCATTAAACTTGATGCTTTAGATGCTTCATAGTTGTTTTTCCATGATAAGTTTCCGCCTAAAGTTGATATAATCTTTTGATACCAACCATCATCACCTTTATTAGAATCTAACATAGATGAGTCTACTTTATTTGCATCACTCAAAAGTTTTTGAAGTCTTTCTAATTTTGGATATACTTCATAAAGTTGATTTCCACTACTAAAACCATAATAGTTAGCATTATCATTTTGTTGAAAATTCATTGAAGCTGTAGGATACCTGTTAACCGCTGCATTAGCTTCTGATATTGAATCAGCAATTCTTGAATAGAAAGTATAACTATAAGTCCATCCTTTCTCTGTTAGCTTATCAATTTCAGATTGTGTTAATGATTCTTTCATAACGCTTTCAGCGGAAGCTTGTATGAATTGGCTATAAGCATTAACTAAAGTATCTATAATCTTATTTAATTGTTCAGCGTTATCATTTGGCATTGATGAAAGATAACCTGCATAAGCAGTAGCTCCCTTAACCAAAGCTTCATTAGCTTTTATTTGGGCTTCTTGAACGGCTTTACTGATTTTAGTTGTATCAATCAAAGTAGAACCCGATTTTAAATCCTTGTCTATGAGTTTTAACTTAGTGCTACCGCAAAGGTCTATACCATTTCCATATGAACTGTTAGGTGCAGCGGGTAAACCGAAATTATAACCTACAACTTTGTCATTTTTAATCGGAGTTGTATCCATATAACGATAAGCAGGCCCCCATTTCGAATTTGCATTAACTTTCTTAGCATTTTCATTGTAGATATTAACACAAGCTGCTGAATATAATGTATTCATTACTACTTGTCGTATTGCTGCTTTGTTATCAACTGATATATATGTATTATCTGTGATTAGGCGTGGTGCAAGCTTATTCCAAACATCATTACCCCACTGATTACCAACTAACACTAACCACAATATAATCATGTGTAGAGCAGAATAACCATTGGAGATCGGGAAAAGTAAACCCGGAACCAAGGCTGTTCTTATAGGAACCCACATTGAAGACCATTTTTTACCTAACATCTCACCGTCATGAGCTGTTGACATTGTTCCGGCAATAAGCGTGTATGCGGCTATAATCCCACCTAACTGCATTATAATAGGCAAGTAAACATCAAGAACGGCTCCTGTGATGTTTGATTGAAACGGGTTAAACCATTTGTCTATATTGTTTCCTACAGCATCCTCACTTCCCGTCACTAAACCAAAGAGATTCAATGCATGGGCAGGTGAGGTTATGAATAAGCTTAAAAATAAGCTTAGAATAAAAAGATTTTTCTTCTTCATAACTTTCTCCATTTTGTATGTTTATTTGTTTTGTATCCTTATTATTTTTATTTGGCTTACATATAAATAAATACAACAATAATTAATATAGTCAAGATGTGTATAATATTATTGACAAATATATTTTAATTAGCTAATTAATAAATGAAAAGAAAACAAAGGAGAATAAAATGAAATATTATATGCTAAAACCATTTCGAATAGGCATCTTAGAGAACGATATAACTGTTAAAGAATCAGAGCAATATGTGATTATTGATATAATTAGCGGAGAGGAAATACTTTATTGTGATGATAATTGTTATTTAATTACTCCAACTTTATTGAAATCTCTTAAAGATAGCAATCTTACAGGTGTTAATGTTGTAAAGCCTAAAAATATGAAATTCAGTATTGAACACAACATGAAACATCCTAATAAAAGTTTAAGGGAATGGTATAGACTAATACCATTTAAGTATGATAGCAGTAAGAATCAGGAAATATTTCTTGATCAATACGATAATCTAATCATAAATGATCGTATAAAAAATATAATATATAATAAGGATGTTCATAGGGTAAAGAGAGCCTTTATAACAGAATATGAGATTGATAAAGTAGAGCATCATGATGAAGAAATAATCGAGCAACCTGTTTTTAAGAAGGAAAATAAAACCACTTTTAAAGATTGGTGTGTTTTCATGTTTATTCTTATAACTATCATTTATTTGTTTTTTAAATAAGAGGCTGAAGTATGAATATTAAAATCAATGATGGTATTACAGGCGAGATCTTAGTGTTGAATCAAACAACGTTTAACAATGATGTGGATACTATACAGTTAAGAATGACACCAGAGTTTTTATCCCTTATCAAAAGACATTGTTCCGGTGCTATCGATGTGTCTATATCAGCTTTATTAGATTATGGAATCAAAAAAATATTAGATGAAAATATTTCAATCTCAATACAACAAATTGAGAAACAAATCGTAATTGAATCAGTTAAGCGTGATAGTAGCATTATTCCATTTACAACGGTTAACTATAGAGCATCAAGAAAAGACACACGCCCCGTATTCGTGAGATTGTGTAAAGATCTAAAATATAGGTTAAAAGAAATATCTCCCACTAAATATACACTTTCAGCAATTGGTATAATAAAGTATTCGATTGATACCTTGCTTAGAAACAATCAGTGTCTGATAATTAAAAGTGAGGCCGTTTATGAAAAATAAAAACATTGAATTTATGCTTAATGCTATTCTTTTTGCTAAGTTTCTTTTATATCAGGATGAGTTCACAAATGAAGAGCTTGAACGTAGTGAAGATGTTCGAAACATAAAAGAGCTTTTCGTATTTAAAAATAAAGAATGGATTAATGACATTAATACAATAAGAATAAAGGATATTAACAAAGATATTCATATATCATCAACATACATCATGTCATTAGATGGAGTGGGTTATTATGCTTATTCTAATAAGTCAGAGGATGAGTTATACCAATATTTAGTTAATGACTTATGCGATCATTATATCGCTGTAAGTGAAATGTCATTGGAAGACATAGAAGGTGCTTTAGAAGCAATTGAAGAGGATTTGTTTGATATATACAGAAGCAATCTGTCTTTAGCCAACAAAATGATTTTAGATGTTTCAAACAGATTTAAAATCAAACCAGATTTCAAAAGGCCATTACTCACCATTGTTTAAAAGGGGTTTAACAGCCCTTTTTTATTGTTCAGTGTTTTATGGTGTGCTATGTTTACCTTCTAACTTAAATGTTGAAAAGGATAAAACATGAGCGCATTAGGGCATTTTAATAACATTCGCACTATCAGAAAAGAAGCCCATGAGATGGGCTATGACACCTTCCTTGAGTTCGCTGAAAAGGTTCAAACCGTTAAGGATGAGTTCCTAAAAGAAGCAGAAGAGGAAAAAGCGAAACAGGCACTGGTAGAAGAGAAGCTGAAGGCTACTACTGAACTTCTCCAGTCTGAGGGCTTTGAAGTAAGCCTTGAGGCCGTCAGAGCGCTTCTGTTAGGTCAAATTGATACTCCTGCCCCTACTGGCAAGGGTAAAGGTGGTAAAGGCGTTAAACGTGGTTCTGTTGAGCCAAAATATGCGTTCACTGTAGAGGGTGAAGAACAGACGTGGACAGGCCGTGGACGTATGCCGTTAGCACTGAAAGAACTGATTGAGAAGGGCGAAGAGCTGGAAAGCTTCCTGATCAAGAAAGAAGACTAAAAACAATACCAGAGAAAAACCAAGCCCCTTGATAGGGGCTTTTATTTTGGATTCACTGATTGCCATCTTTATTAAGTTGTTTTACTGCTTTAAATGCCTGATACCAAGCTGTTATTGTTCCTGCTGCGAATACTACCCCTGTATTTAAATACTCTGGATTAAAAGTAGTCCACACAAGAGCACCACAACCAGCGAATACCAATGCTATATAAGTCCATGCGTCTATAACTAAGTTTGTTCTATTCATAATTTATTCCTCTCTATTATTTGTCGTAAAAGTAAATTGTGACGGGTCTGCCGCCATAACCATCATCATTGTTGATACAGGCCGCTGTAAGTGTTGCCATGTTGAGATCCATACCGTTATCAGTGTTCTTCACTTCTGTAGACGCTACAACTATCTTGAAGAAGCTTGAACCAGCCTGAGTGACGAACTTGGCACAGGCATCTACAGACACGTTCTCAAACCCTATGTAAAAGCTACCGTCATAGTAGGGTTCTATGAGAACGTTAGCGTTCCAGCTATCCCATATCTTGCCTTCATCTACCAAGTCTTCCGGCACTAACTTAGCCTTGATAACAGCATCTACTGAAAGCCCGGTGTAGTTTGCTGATCCTGCGTATAGGTTTTTAATCCCTGCGTTAAGAGTTCCTAAAATCTTTATGTCATTATCTATTTTTTGTCCTGCGCTGATTTTTGGGTAAATCATGAAAACACCCACTATCAACGCTGATATAATTCCAAATACTAATAACATTTCTAATAATGAGAATCCTTTTTTTCTGTTTAATGTTTTAATCATGTTGTTAACTCCACTTTATATGATTGAAGAAAATATAATCGTAGAGTTATCTTCTGAAAAACATGCTGCTGACGTAGCGGCTATATCTATGTTTTTACCTTCCTCCAGATTTTTTACTTGCGTTGAACCATTACCATTATAAACATCTATGATAACGAAGTTTCCTGATACTGCTGCTATGAGTTTAGAACAGTCAGAAGCTGGAACAGCGTCATAGATAATATTATACTTACCATGATTACCTGAATACTCTACCTGAACGTTCCCTTTCCACTCATTGATGAGTTTACCATCTTGGATCATGTTATCAGGGGCGTTCTTAGAAGCTATGAAACTATCAGTATTCAAGTCCGATATTTTAGCCCTTCCACCATAAAGCGATTTAACACCTGCTTGGATGGCTGTTAAGTTTCTGCTTTCTCTATCGAGTCTTTGTGAAGCCTGAACTTTTGGAAATATCATAAATGCTGCTACTATCAATGCCGCTATAACACCTAACACCAATAATAATTCTAATAATGAAAATCCTTTCTTGCTCTTTCTGTCTTTTAATAATCTAAAACTATTTATCATAATCATTCTCCTTTGTTGTTTTGCTTGATGGTTTTACCATCATAGATACTGCCATCTTTTTTAAATATAAACGTAATAAACAAACCTATAAGAAATACAACACCTCCAACTCCTGTAATTACAGTCATCTTAGCAATTACGTCTGTATTGAAATCGAAACCTAAAAAACCACCAAATAAAACACTGAAAGAACCGTATGTAATCATCCATATCCCTAATCTCATTATTACCATAGAGAATTCTCTAAGTTTTTTTCCGTTTTTGCTCTCAGTGTCATAAAGACTTCTAAAGAAACAATTTAATTTATCCATCATATTAACCTCTACTTGTTTGATTGTTATTTTCTTTCTGTTTGTAAATGATACCGCCATCATTCAAAAACTCTTTAATAAACTCAGCCCATGTTTCAGCTTCCTTTTCTCTTGTCTCTGTTCCCATAACTACCTCCTTTAAATATTCCAGTGTATATCTGCCTTAAAATTTTCCTTTGGTTCATTCACATAGGCTTTAAACGCTATAACAGCTATGGCCTGATTGATGTAGCCGGATAACCTGTATGTTGCCTTAATCTGACTGAACCCATGTTTAACACTATCAGGAATGATTTTGCGTCTGCCTAAGCGTTCTATCAGGGCTAAGATGCTTTGTGCTCTCTCTCCTTCTATCAACGCCGCTTTTGCTATAAACTCATTACCATTATGTAAACCCAACCTCTTCAACTCTCTTGTTATGTCTTTTTTCATTTTTTCATTCCCAAATATGATTTAGCTAAATCAAGATGATCTGATAGAATGCTTAGTCTTTCTTCTCTATGTTCATCTACGATACATCCTATTAGCAATAACCCAACAAACCAACTAAACATTCTATGAAGATTTATTAAAATAACAAATGACCCGATTCCAATTAAAACTTGCGAAAAGATGTTTATACCTAATAATGATGACAAACCAACTGCTAATACCACCATTAACCAACCGAGAATGAATATCTTTATTCCAAATAATTTATCTGTACTGTCATTGATTTTGTTTTTCATAATTTACCCCTTACATTTTGATTGGTTCCAAACTCATTTAATATTTCATTCCTGTATGCGACTATCGTTAAAAGCCCAATCACAACAGAAGCTATCCAGTAGCTAAGAGTGTTTTCAACCTTCAACATGCTTAGAAAACCAATAACAGCACATATATTAAAAATCATCATTCCTGCGATACTGAAAACAAACTTAGCCTTTTTCATTTATTTCTCCTTATGCTGCGTATCTTTTTTGTTCTTTATGACTTATTTCTATCCCGGCATCCATTAAAACACTCATCATGTTTCTGTCATTTAATAAGTGAGCGTAATATAAAGCGGTATGACCAAGTTTAGATTTATTGTTTATGTTTATACCTGATTTGATTAACATCCTTGCTTTAGACGTATCAGCAGTGTATAGCGCATTCATGTTATTGTTGTTTACTGCGTTAATATCAGCGCCTTTATTCAATAACAACCATGTGCTGTTAAAATCACTAAAGAACAATGCTGTATTACCGAAGTTATCCTTATGGTTTACGTCTATACCAGCTTTTATTAAAAGTTCAGCTATTTCAAAACTTGCCCCGAACAAAGCTGTTTTACCATTTTCATCTGTAGTGTTTATTTCAGAAGTTCCCGCAAAGTGAATGTAAGACTTAACAGTTTCAACGTCATTAGAAAATAGCATTCTGTTTCTGCTTGAGAATATACCTCTGTTTCTTATACTCTGCATTCTTGTATTAAAAGTGTTTTTCATAATGTTTATTCCTTATATTTAAATGTTTATAGTTAAGTTATATTCGATTTTAAATATAAGTCAATCTATATTGAGAAAATAAATTAAAATAAATTTGACTTTTATTTATATTAATTAGATATTGATTAAGAGAGTTAAGTATATTAACTATTCATTCATAATGTTTCTGTTTATTTGTTTTCGGTTAGTGTTATTAAAGCGTCCTTCGGGGCGCTTTTCTTTTATATATACTCCGTTCGTCGGAACATAAACAAAAAGTATAATATATATTTGATTTTTACTTTATATTGAAGTATCTATTAACTATAACCAAATAAAAAAGGAAAAAATTATGAATATATTTAATAGCTTTAAAACAATCAAAGAGAAAGTCTACGTTAAATACTCCAAGAACAAAGAGATGATTGAATTCTTTTTAGTATTGATAGTTGCTGCTTTGTTTATTACAAACCTATTCGACAAATCACTAATTGAAGATAACATAAAGCCTACAGTAAGTATTGAACAGCCTTTAGTTGTTTCTTATCCTCACATAAACGAAAACAACTATAAAGAAAAACTAAAAACATATCTTGAAGATTTTTACCCTACCTTAGATAAAATAGAAGATGTGAATCTCAAAAACGGTATAGAACAATCTAATAATGAATATCTAAAAATCTATACCGATATAGAATCATTAAGGATGAAAAGACTTTCTTGCGATAGTTTATTTAAAACAAAAAACATCATTACGTGTTATCACACTTATGATGGAAACGACAAAGAACTTTCCTTAAAAGTTCAGAAATGGGTAAACAAAAGAATAGATCTTGCTAAACAATGGTATTTAATCAATAAAGATAATAAGTTTGATATTAACTACGTTGTTGTGAGAGGGGATTTTAAAAGATACTATCTTGGTATCAAAAGTGAACCAAAGCCAAACGTGTATTCAAAAATGCTATTTACTATGCTCGATAATATTGTTGAAAAGTTTACCAAATAAAAAAAGCCCCATTAAGGGGCTTTAGTTTTTCCATCTTCTTTAGTTTTATCAGGTTTTGGAAGTCTGGTTATCCGGGAAGGTTTCAATTCACCTTTCGAGATTTTTACGGCTTCCTCTGCTGACTTCAACAACTCTTCAAAGAACTTGCTCATAATGATTACCGATCCATCAAAACAGGTCTGAATGTGTTCCGGTTCGCTCAAAGCGTAGGACTTCATCAGTTATCTTGTAGATGAGTAGCCAGTCTGGTTCTATGTGAGCATCCCTATAGCCTTTGTAGTTCCCCTGTAGTGGGTGATCTTTGTAGACTTGAGGCAATGGCAAGGCATCATTGATTAACAGCGTCATAAGGGCTTTAAGCTTGCTCATGTCTTTATGACGCTTCTGAGCCTTCTTCACATCTTTCTGGAACTGGCCTGAGTATTCAATCGTCCTTGTGGTCATTTATCAGATACCAAGCTGATTAAACAGATCATCAGCATCTTTAGCTGTATGAACGTCTACGCCTTTCTCACTGTTAGCGATGGTATTAGCAGTAAGCTCGTTAGGAACACGCATATCGAACGGCAGAGCCTTTTCTTTGGCTACCTTAGTCAGAGTGATACGAACCAGATCGGAAACGGTTAAACCCATTCCGGCAAGCACTACTGCAGCTTCATTTTTCAGTGTTTCATCTATACGAGCACGAACAAATGCATTTGCGGCCATTTTGGAAACCTCCTTTTGGTTAATGGTTATACTGTAGCTCACATGAGCA